>CAWLAJ010000169.1:0-9368 GCA_963854795.1 Deltaproteobacteria bacterium UBA4427
TTCAAGGCCGTGATGCGTCGCTCGCTGAGTATAAGTTGCTCGATTTGCGAGGCGAGGTCTTCGAGCTGCGCGCCGCGGACGCGATTTGGATTCGCCTTGTACCAGGTCTCGATTTCGTCGTCCGTCGGTGTCCCCGCCGAATCCGAGATCTGCTCAAGGAGTTCGTCCGCGCTCATGCCGCGCTTCTTGGCTTCGCCTTCGACGATCATCTTCTGGACGAGACCCTTGGCCGCGGTTTCTCGCAGAGTGTATTGCTTGTCCGCGGGCTGCCGGCGGAACTCGGTCATGAACTGGTCCTTCATGTGCTCGTCGATTTCGGCCACAGTGATCTCGCGACCGTCGATCACCATCGCAACATCGTCGTCATGGACGGTCGCTTCATCGGGTGGACCCGCGTCGACGGAAGCCGGCGACGTCGTTGCCTGGGGACTGCATCCGGTGAGCAAGGTCCACAGCCCGATCACGATGGCTACGGTGCCGACCGAAATGAACGTCGGCCTGCAGGAATGCAGAAGGCGGCTCACGCCGGTCGAGCTCGAATCGAGGATTGTCTTCATGGCGAGAGGCTAATTGTTTCGCGCCGGCTTGTCCCGTTCGGCTCCGTAGGCGCCCAGGAATTCCTTGGCGAAAGCAGGATAGTCGTTGTGCAAGATGGCCTGGCGAGCGTCGGCTACGAGTCGCTGATAGAAGTGAACGTTGTGGATCGAGCAGAGGACGGCGGAGAGAACCTCGTTGGCCGCAAAGAGATGATGGATATACGCGCGAGTAAAGCCGCCCTGGCAGGTATAACACTCGCATGAGGCGTCGACTGGAAAGGCGTCGCGCCGGAAGCGTCGATTCGTGAGCCGGATTCGGCCACGCGAGGTGAAGACCGTGGCCGAGCGCGCGTACCGCGTCGGGATCACGCAATCGAACATGTCGATGCCGAAACCAATACAGGCGATCAGATCTTCGGGAAGGCCGACGCCCATCAAATAGCGGGGCTTGTCTTCGGGCAGCAGCGGCGCAGCGTGATCGGTCACCGAACAGAGCAATTCATGACCCTCGCCGACGGACACGCCGCCGATGGCATAACCCGGGCAGTCCATGGCCACGAGCGACACGGCGCACGCCTCGCGCAATTCGGGATACACCGATCCCTGAACGATTCCGAAGAGCGCTTGATCGTCGCCGCGCGCATGAGCCTTCAGACATCGTTCCATCCATTGCAACGTCCGCCGAACGCCCTGGCCGGCCTGCTCGCGTGTGGCCGG
The DNA here is from genome assembly GCA_963854795.1 of Deltaproteobacteria bacterium UBA4427. Lineage (GTDB taxonomy): Bacteria > Myxococcota_A > UBA9160 > UBA9160 > UBA4427 > UBA4427. Next base: position 1,254 of record CAWLAJ010000169.1, read on the forward strand.
GTAGGGGGTGCATTCGTCGAAGGCCATGATGATGTCGGCGCCGAGTCGATTCTGGATTTCGATCGAGCGCTCTGGAGTGAGATCCATGGTCTCGCCCGTCACTTCGTTCTGGAAGCGCGCGCAGCGATCCGTGATTTCGACACCGGGCAGCGAGAAGACCTGAAAACCCCCGGAATCCGTCAGGATCGGTCCCGGCCACTGCATGAATGGGTGCAGTCCGCCCAATTTCTCGACCAGCGCTTCGCCCGGGCGGAGCGCGAGATGATAGGTGTTGGCCAGCACGATCTCGGCGCCCGTACTGGCGACCTGCGCCGGGGTCATCGCCTTGAGCGCCCCATGCGTCCCGACCGGCATGAAGGCCGGCGTCTGGATCACACCGTGCGGTGTCGCGAAGCGTGCGGCACGGGCGCGATCGCAGGTTGCCTGGAGTTGAAATTCGAAGCGGTTCGCGGTTTCAACGCCCTGCGCCTGCGCGTGTCCGTCGCTCGAAGTGTCCGTCGGTTCGTCCATCGCCTGCAGCGTAGCGATCGCGGACGACTAAACACTAGGGTAGGATCCGTCCCGATGACCCCACCTTCGAGCTTTGCGGACAGCCTGATCGAGCGCACACGCACTCTCGGCCATCCGCTTTGTGTGGGCCTCGATCCCCATCTGGCGCTGATTCCCGAACTCTTTCGGCGCGGAACGATGGCGCCCGGGGATCCCGATACGGTTGGCTCGGTCGAAGAGTTCCTCGAGGCTGTGATCGATAGAATCGCCGGACGTGTGGCGATCATCAAACCGCAGATCGCCTTTTTCGAGCAGCTGGGTTGGCGCGGGATGCGCATGCTCGATGCTGTTTGTCGGCGCGCGCGCGATGCCGAGCTTCTGGTTCTCCTGGACGCGAAGCGTGGCGATATCGGGTCGACGGCGGACGGTTATGCCGCGGCCTATCTGACCGCGGACGCGGCGATGCCCGTCGATGCGATCACCCTGAATCCCTACCTCGGCTTCGAGACGCTCGAGCCGTTCGTGCGAGCGGCCCGCGAGGCCGGCCGTGGGCTCTTCGTTCTCGTGAAGACGAGCAATCCCGGAAGCAGCGACCTTCAGGATCGCGATCTCGAGGGCGAGCCTCTCTTTGGCCGCGTGGCCGACGGGCTCTCTCGAATCGAGGCGGACCTGCTGGGTTCGAAGACCGGCTGGTCCTCACTCGGCGTCGTCTGCGGTGCGACCTTTCCGGAGCAGGCACGACGAGTCCGCGATGCGCTGCCAAAGGCGCTCTTCCTGGTTCCCGGTTACGGCGCGCAGGGCGCCTCGGTGCAGGACGCCATCGGCTCCTTCGTGCCGGGGCCGAACGGTCTCGAGGGCGGGGTGGTCAACTCTTCGCGAGCCATTCTATTTCCGGAGATCGCAAGAGCCGCGTCGCGTGCGACGACCTGGGAACCCGCGCTCGATGATGCGCTCGGCAAAGCGATCGATGAACTCGGGGCCGCAGTCCAGGGTTAGTTCGTTCCTCGCCAACGGTCTCAGTGGGCGCCCGACATGGCTGGGTCAATCGAAGATCCAACGCGTCGCCGTCGTCGGAAATTCGCTGGCCTCTTCGAGGAAGCCGAACGCAACGATCGGCTCGACGCGGTAGACGGCCGAATCCGGGGGATAGGGCATCCCGTATTTTTCTCTGTACGCCGAGACGACTTCGACAAGATCCGCGGCGACTCGCTCCGCTCTTCCTTCGAGGACGACCGGCTCCGCGGCTTGCTCGGTCGTGACGACGCAGTCGGGGCATCGCGCGAGATTGCGCGCCTTGACCGTCGTCTGGCCGGTACTGAAGTAGAGCCCGCCATCGACCCAGACCGCCATGGCATGCGGTCGGCCGTCGCTGCGCGAAGTCGAGAGCCAGAAATTCTGCGATTGATTCAACCGCTCCACCGCCCAGGACCAGGGCAAGAGCCCTTCCGGACTCTCGGAAATCCCGTAGCCGGGCATGCTGGGTCGCTCGGCGACCGGTTCCTTCTCCATGAAACCTCCCTCGATTGGCTGTCTGTCAGTCCGAAACGGCGACTCGCAGTCCCAACGCCATGAGCATGACACCGAAAACTCGCTGCAGTGTCTCGAAGCTGCTTTCGAGTGCTTCTCCAACAGAGCGGAGGCGTAAGACAGAGACAAAGATCAGCCAGAACGTGGCGCTGACCGAGAGCATCGTCGCCACCAACAGGGCGGTCTGCATCGGGGTCGTTTCCGGTCCGATCACCTGGCTGAAGACGCCGAGATAGAAGAGCGTCGCCTTCGGATTCAGAAGATTATTGAGCAGTCCCTGAATCAGGGCGCCCTGTACGGGGGCGCTTTCGAACTCGCCGGGGCGAATCTTCGCGAGGGCTGTCGGCGAGCGCAGGCTCCGATAGCCGAGATAGATCAGTTAGGCGGCGCCCGCCCATTTCAGCAGATTGAAGGCGACGATACTGCGAGAGATCAGGACGCCGATGCCAACCAGGCAATAGCCACAATGAATCAGATTGCCCGCCAGGATACCGACGTCCGACCCCAGCCCGAATCGCCGCCCGCGAACGAGACTGTTGCGAGCCACCAGCGCCATGTCCGGCCCCGGACTCAACATACAAAGCGCCGTTACCCCGGCGATCAGGAGAATCTGCTCCAGCATCCTCCAACAATACCGCCAACCACACCGCAGACGAGCCAGAGCGAGCTGGTGCCCCTCGACCCGGCGCTATTCGATCAATGTGAGATTTCTCGGAACCCGCCCAAGCGCGCCCTAGCGATAGAACTTTCGCTCGCCGCCCGACTGCTTCTTCCGGACCCGACGATGCTTCGCCTTCAACTTCGCCCGATAGCGGCCCGTCTTGTTGCGCTTGATATGACCGCGGGACTTCTTGGCCTGGCTCATCGGGGCTTGCCTCGGAAAGGGTGGGGGGACTCGAAGGGCCGGGAACTTAGGGGAATCGCTGGCGAATTTCCATGCCCTTCGGGGTCCAAATTGCATTGAATGGAACCGGAGCTCGATCCGGCGACCGTCCGGCATGCACCGGACCGATTCACGATCTGCAGGCTAAGCTCGCTCCTCGAACCATTGACCGGCCCCCCAGGTTTCGCGCAAAAAGACCGATCCAGGTCGAAGCAGTCGCGCGTTTCGGGACGGCGGCTGGCATTTGCATCAGACGCCGAAGGAGTCCCCCCGAAATGAACGCAGCGCTCGAACGCATGATGGATTTTGATCTCACCGACGAGCAGCGCCTCGTCCGCCAGACGGTCCGCCAGTTTGCCGAAGCGGAGATCCTTCCCCATGTCGAGCGCTACGAACGAGAAGAGCGATATCCCAGCGAGCTGATCGCGAAGCTTCCCGAATTGGGACTGCTCGGGCCGATGATTCCCGAGGAATATGGCGGCTCGTTCTCGGACGTCGTCTCCTATGGCGTGATCTGCGAAGAGCTGGCGCGCGTCGATTGGGTGGTGGCCTCGGTCGTCTCGGTCGCCAATTCGCTGGTCGCCGGCTCGCTGCTCAAATTCGGCAGCGACGAACAGAAGAACCGCTTCCTACCCGGCATCGCCAAGGGTGAAATCATCTGCTCGGCCTGTCTCACCGAACCACGCGGCGGCACCGACCTCGGCAACATGGATACGACCGCCACGAAAGTCGACGGCGGTTTCCTGTTGAACGGCACGAAGGTCTTTATTTCGCACGCCAACCATGCCGGCGCCTTCTTCATCGTCGCCAGCATCGACCGCGAACTGAAACACAAAGGTGTCACCACATTCATCGCCGACCCCCACGCGATGAAGGGCATGACGATCGGCGACTTTCCGATGCGAACCCTGAAGCGCGATAATCTTGCCGAGGTTCATTTCGACGATACATTCGTTCCCGACGAAGCCGTGATTGGCGAACCCGGCGGTGGTTTTCCGATTCTCGGCTCGGCGCTCGACATGGGCCGGTTCTCGGTGGCGGCTCGATGTGTCGGTCAATCACAGCGTGCCATCGATCTGGCGACACCCTACGCGATGGAGCGGGAAGCCTTCGGCCAGCGAATCGGTGAGTTCCAGATGATCCAGTTGAAGATCGCAGAGATGGTGGCGCGAACGGAACAGGCGAGGTTGCTCGTCTACCGATTGGGTCGCATGAAGGACGCAGGCGTCCAGCGATGTTCGATGGAATCATCGCTGGCCAAACTGAAGTCGAGTCAGGCGGCGACCCAGAACGCGCTCGACGGCATGCAGATCTTCGGTGGCTACTCGGTCACCTCGGAATATGAAATCGGACGGCTCTTGATGGAAGCGAAGGCACTCGAATTCGGAGAGGGCACTTCCGAGCTTCATCAGAAGCTGATTGCCGAGTTCGCGCTCGGCATTCGAAAACAATGAAAGCTAATCGAAGACGATCGAAGAGGAGCGCTTTCCGAAGATGACCAATGTGACCCCCGCAGACCGACAAGCCCTGCTGAATCTGATCCTCGAAGTTTCCTTCGAGCGTAAGGAGGTGACGCTCGCGAGCGGCAAGAAGAGCAATTTCTATCTCGATCTGAGACAGACGTTGATGCGGCCGAAGGGCGTGTCGCTGGCGGGTCGGCTCGTGCTCGACATGTTGCAGTCTGGACCCCCGGTCGAAGCGGTCGGTGGGATGGCGGTGGGTGCGGTGCCACTGGTTTCCGCGATCCTGGCGGCGGCGGCCAACGATCCGGCGACGGATTCGCTGCTCGGGTTCTTCGTGCGCAAGCAGAAGAAGGAGCACGGCCTCACGAAGCAGGTCGAGGGGGGTTTCGCAGCGGGACAGACCGTCGCGCTCGTCGAGGATACGACGACGACCGGCGGATCAACGCTCGACGCGGTGGATCTCGTCGAAGCAGCGGGCGGAAAGGTCGCGCGCGTGATTTGTCTGGTCGATCGCGGGGAGGGCGCTCTGGAAGCGTTTGCCGAGCGTGGGATTGCGCTCGAAGCCGTCTTTACGCGAGAGGACCTGCCGGTCTAGGGCGCACGATGGACGTCTACCACATCTGGTGCAACCTCCGACCGGGGACCTCGGATCTCGAATTCTGCGAGAACGTCGATCGCTATCTCGGCCGGTTGCGCGAGGCCGGCCGGATCGTGAGCCACCGGATGACCCGTCGCAAGCTGGGCCTTGGGCCCGCCGAGTTCGGCGAATTTCACGTCACGATCGAATTCGAAGACCTGGCACAACTCGATCAAGCGTTCACGAATGTGTCGGCGCGATCGGGACCGGTCGAAGAATTGCATCATGCGGTGAATCGCGTCGCCTGCGATGTGAAATTCGCGCTCAATCGCAACTTTCCCGATCCTCACCGCGAACGCGGCGCTGAAAAGTTCTAGTGGCGACTTCGGTGACGATCAGACCGGCCACCGCCGAGGACCTTCCTCGCCTTCTCGAAATCTACAATCACTACGTGGTCCATACGCCGATCACCTTCGATCTCGAACCGATCTCGATCGAAGTCCGACAAGTCTGGTTCGAGCGCGCCCTCTGATGCGTTACCTCGCTGCGCTGTTGATTTCCGCGACTCTTCTTTTTCTGGTCTTCTGGGGTGGCGCGAAGATCGCGATCATGGTCGATCCGCCGCATCGCGACTACAACGACTACACGGTCGGGCGCCGGATGGATCTCTGCGGCTATGCGGTCGACATCCGGCACGTCGGCGGCGGCTACGACTTGAATCGCTGGCGCGGCGGCTGTGGGGAGTTGAGCGAGCTGGACCATTGCATCCTCGGCTGCCTTTCGGAGGCCGGAACCGTCAAGATTGGGGCCGGCTGCTATTCGGAATGCTTCGGGAAGTGAGCGCGAAATGCGCAATGAACACGCAGAGGTCGGAAAATCCCCGGACTCTTGGCCAAGGCCCTGGCCGGTTCGTGTGTGATAGGCTCTGACCCGCTTCCGACCGCGCTGGGCCAGCGCCCGCCCGCCCGACGCGTTCGGCTTTCTGGAAATGGAGATTGCCTTGCCCGCGATCGATCGCGTCAGTGTCTCGCTTCGAGTCTTCGGAGACAGTCTCGAGCCCGATGAAGTTTCGGCACTGCTAGGTCGTCAGCCCACTCGCTTCCATCGCAAGGGCGACAAGAATCCCCAGAACCCGTCGTTGATCGAGCCGACCGGCGCCTGGATTCTCGACAGTGCCCTTTCCGAAAAGGCCGAGATCGAAGAACACGTCGAAGCCCTGCTCAGTCCGATCAGCAATGACAGCGACGAATGGGCGAATCTTACTTCCCGATTCTCGGCTTCGATTCTCTGCAGCGTCTTTCTCAATCAATACAACGAGGGATTCGAACTCTCGCCCCGCCTCGCCCAGTCGCTCGCCGATCGCGGACTCGTGATCGCCTTCGATATCTACAGCGGCGATCCCGAAGCCTGAGTGTAGTCCCGAGGACATGAGCGTGGCGAACGAGAAAGTCGTCGTGCGACGAGCACGGCTCGAGGACGCGAGCGAGGTCGAGAGACTCTTCGAAATTCTCGACGCATACGCGCGAGGTCCTGGCGGTCAGTCCGCGCCGCTGTCTACCATGGCGAAGAAGAATCTCGGGCCGGGTCTGCGCGAGAACCCGAATGCCTTCGTCTTGTTCGGTGAGCTCGACGGCCGCGTCGTCGGGGCGGCCGTATGCGTCTGGAGTTATTCGACCTTTGCCGGGAGACCCTCGGTCAACCTGCATGATTTCTCCGTTCTACCCGAGGTTCAGGGGTGCGGCGTCGGCAGCGCACTGCTCGAGGAGTTGGATCGACTGGCGCGGGAGCGCGGCTGCGCGAAGCTCACCCTCGAAGTTCATGAAACGAACGAAGCGGCCAGGCGCCTCTATGCGCGATTTGGATTCGAGGGCTGGGCGCCCGCGACCTACTTCGTGTCAAAGCCCCTCGTGTAGATCTCGGTTCGATTCATTCGGCCTCGTGGGCGGCAGAGTCTTCCCAGACTCGTTGAGAGCGTTCTAAAGTGCGCCATTCGGCGACACACGCGCTCCATAAGTAGCCACGAGCCCAGATCTCGCCGCGATGCCCGATTCGATGTTGGTCCGATCAAACTTCGTTGATCGACGATGGTTGTGGGGTTAGGCCAACCGGAAAATGTGACTCAGGGACAGATGAAGCGGCCGGAAAATTGAATTCAGCGGTGGCGAAATGCGAATACGGGCTATTGTCTTCGTTAGACGTTTGTTTATTCAACTATCATAATTGTTAGGTTAATCCCCATGCGGAAAGTCAGAGATTGGTCTTCGGTGATCGATCGACTCAACAGTAGTTCTAAGGGCGAACTCAAGATCAAGATGGGTTCGCCAGGCAGTGCCCAGGTCACGCGATGTCGTCTCCTGGCCGAGTGGTCGAACCTCGAAGCGACCACCAAAGGCGCGACGCTCGTGATTCGCGTGCCAGGTGGACGGAAGTAAATCGTTTGCTGGGAAGGCCGCGCGATGGGCGTTCAATCCCGTCTGCGCGGCCTTTCAACGCTACCCCCGTTCTCTCTACCTCCAAGTGACCCGCTCCGGCCTTTCGGTTGGCCGGGTGCGAAGAGTTCTCGCGACGTCGGGATCGTTTCATTGATCTACGTTCTTGCAGCCTACTCGATCACCCTCTGCACCCTGGCACTCTACGGGGTCCTCATACAGCATCGAGCACGCGTCTACGTGCAAGATCAGTCGCTCCTGCAGGTCTCTGTGCATCCCGGGGTTCTCGACAGTGGTCGACGCGGAGTCAATCTGGGCGCGGCACTGCTCACGCCTTTTTGGATGTGGGAGCATGGGATGCGGCCGGCCGGCGCAGTTCTATTCGTACTGTGTCTGGCGATCGTACCGCTCTACCAGCGCGAACTCTGGGTGCCGCTCCTCTTCGTCGCGATCATTCCGCTGGCGGCCGGGACCGCTCTCGCATTCGTCGGCAATCGAATCGCAGTGAACCATAGAGTGGCGGAAACAGGGGCTGAATTTTCGGCGAGTCAGCTGCCCTGGTCGATCGCGGGAATCATTCTCTTCACGATCGTGCTGCCCTGGCTCTGGTATTTCTCGAACGCGACGGCCTGAATTCGATTCTGATCGACTCATCGGAGTTGATGACTCATCGAAGTCGACGACTCATCGAAGTTGACGACTAATCAAAGTTGACGACGTCTGCTACCGCCTTCAGCACGGCCTCGT
>CAWLAJ010000170.1:0-9287 GCA_963854795.1 Deltaproteobacteria bacterium UBA4427
GCTTCAGGGTCAGCTGCAGGAGTTGAGTCGGCAGCCTCCGGCTCGCTACGTCGATACGGTGGGTGACTATCAGTCGGCGGGCGCCGGAGAGATCGCCGGCCTGGCGGTCGATCCCAGTAGTGGATCGCTGCTCGCCGTGCTGATCGAAACCCGCGGACTGAGCGAGCGAATTCCAGAGGGTGGACCGGTTGGCTACTCGGTCATCACGCTGGGCATCATCGCCGCACTCCTCGGAATCTATAAGATGATCGTTCTCTTCATCGTCGGCCGGAAGGTCGAGTCGCAGAAGACCAACAATCGTGCCGACACGGGCAACCCGCTCGGTCGCATCCTGGCGGTGGCCGCCGACAACCCGGACGTGGACCGTGAGCAGCTGGAGCTGATGCTCGACGAGGTCGTCTTGCGCGAGTCATCGAAACTGGAGAGTCTGGTCTGGCTCGTGCGAGTCGTTTCGGTCGTCGCGCCTCTGATGGGTCTGCTCGGTACGGTGACCGGCATGATCAAGACATTCCAATCGATCACGCTCTTCGGCGCGGGTGATCCTCGCATGATGGCGGGTGGTATTTCAGAAGCGTTGGTGACGACGATGCTCGGACTCGTGACCGCGATTCCCCTCGTCTTGATGCATGCCGCGCTGGCCAATAGCACCAAGAGGATCGTCGATACCCTCGACGAGCAGAGCGCGGGTCTGATCGCGCAGCAGGGATAGTCGACGCCCATGGGCCAGATGATTCTCGAGGTTCAGGCATTCTTGGAAACGGGTGGAGGCGTCCTCGTTGTGATCGGCGGGGTGACCGTCGTGATGTGGACTCTGATGCTCGAGCGTTTCTATTACTTCTACAGTCTCTTTCCGGTAGCCGCGGACGAGGTTCAGCAGAAGTGGGAGTCTCGCGACGATCATTCTTCCTGGGATGCACATCAGATTCGTCGGTTGCTCGTTTCGGAGCTGCGGATGAAGCTCGAGGAAGGTCTGCCCTATATTCGGGTCCTCGTCGCGCTCTGTCCCCTGCTCGGGTTGCTGGGAACCGTGACGGGAATGATCGAGGTCTTCGATGTGATGGCGGTCGCCGGTAGCGGCAACGCCAAGGCAATGGCCGGTGGCGTTTCGAAGGCGACGATCCCGACCATGGCGGGCATGGTGGCGGCGCTTTCGGGGCTGATCCTGTCCGCTCGGTTGGAACAGTTCGCAGCGGACGAAGGAGAGCGGCTTGCCGATCGACTCGAGATCGAACATGGAGGTAGCGAATGAGGCGGCGTAGATCTGGTCGACTCGACGACGAGGCCGAAGTCGATCTGACGCCGATGCTCGACGTCGTCTTCATCATGTTGATCTTTTTCATCGTGACAGCTTCGTTCGTGAAGGAAGTCGGACTCGACCTGAGCCGCCCCGAAGGCGGAGCCACGAAGACCATGGTGGATAACGAGAATATCTTCATCCAGATCTCGAACGACGGAGTGATCTTCGTCGATCGACGGGTGACGGACATTCGAGCGGTTCGCGCAAACATCGAACGGCTGCACGCTGAGCGCCCCAACGGCGACGTCATCATCGCGCCGTCCGAGGCGTCGTTCACTGGCCTGCTCGTCGAGATCATGGATCAAGCGAGGCTGGCCGGGGTCAGTAATATTTCACTTGCGGCGGAGGTGGAGTAGACATGGGCTCGATCCGTTTCGTCGCTGCGTTCGGCCTGGCTTCGGTCGTGACATTCGGTCTCTTCTATTTGATGCAGAGTATGATCATCGTCGAGGGCGAACTCGACGACAGTGGGAAGGTCAAGGTCGTCGACTTCGTGCGCGTGAAGCGTACGGAAGAGGTCAAGAAGAAGGACCGTGAGCCGCCGAAGAAGAAGCAGATCGACGACGAACCGCCGCCCCCAGACTTCAAGATGGACCAGACCGCGAGCCTCGACTCGGGTGGACTGGGTATCGCAGCCGCCGTCGATACTTCAATGGGACTCGATACCGGTGGCGGATTTACGATGGCGTCTGCCGACGGTGACGCGGTGCCGATGGTTCGCGTCCCTCCGCAATACCCTGAACGCGCGGCCCAGCGCGGAATCGAAGGTCGCGTTCTCATCGAGTTCACGATCACCAAGTCCGGCTCGGTCAAGGACGCCGTGGTCATCGCCTACGAGCCGTCCAAGATCTTCAACCGCGCGGCCCTCAAGGCGGTCTCGCAGTGGAAGTACAATCCGAAGATCGTAGATGGCAAGCCGGTCGAACAGAGGGGTCAGCGAATATCGCTTCCCTTCGTGCTTGGCTCCGAACAGACCGGATGATGAGTGAGACAAGTATGAATAGATTCTCCGATGATGATCGACACGGGTTGGCAGGGTCGTGCAAGGCACGAATCCGAGTGAGCGCGCCCGGATCGACCGCTCGATCGGTATCGGGAATCGCAGTGGCGATCGTCGTGGCTCTCTCGCTTCTCGCCACGGGCCCCGCCATCGCTCAACATGCGAAATACTCCTTCGGTGCGCGCAACCAGAAGAAGATGCTCAAGGTCATCGCCCTGATTCAGGAAGACGGCGACACCGACGGCGCGCGAGAAATCCTGGAAGGCATCAATCTGAAGCGCTCAAAGCCCTATGGGCGAGCGCGTATCAACAACATGCTCGGCTCGTTGGCCGCTCAGGATGGAAATTTCGAGAAAGCGCTCGACTATCTCATCGAGAGTGTGTCCGAGGAAGCGCTGCAGCCCGCAGACCATCTTCGATCGCTCTTCATGGTCGGGCAACTTCAGACGATGCTCGAACGCTATGACGACGCGATCGTGACGCTCGAGAGCTGGATCTCACAAGTCGAGACGCCCGCACCGAGCGCCTACTATACGCTCGCCGCAACCTACTACCGCGCCGAACGTCCGGCGGATGCTCTGGGGGCGATCAAGAAGACCATCGAGCTTTCGAATGATCCTCGTGAACCCTGGTATCGGCTGCTTCTATCGCTCCATCTACAGCGCTCTGAGTACGAGGAAGCCTTGGCTGTCCTCGACGACATCATCCTGAAATACCCGAAGAAGGTCTATTGGAATCAGATGGCGGCCATCTACGCGCAGCAGGACGATATGAGCAAGAGCCTCGCGGTCCAGCTGCTGGCCAAGGGCGAAGGCTATGTCACCGAGAGCCGAGATCTGACTCGCGTCGCGCAGATGTTCATGGTCGAAGGTCTGCCCCATCGCGGAGCCGCTGTCATGAGGCAGGGGCTCGAAGACGGCATGATCGAGGAGACCGAACAGGCGTATCAGACCTTCTCCGACACGCTCTTGCAGTCTCGGGAGTGGGAACTGGCGCTCGAACCTCTCGGACAAGCTGCCGAACTGCATAAAGACGGATCGCTCTATGTCCGGCAGGCCCAGGTCAATCTTCAGCTCGGCCGCTGGGCCGACGCGCGATCGTCCCTGAATCTGGCTTTCGAGAAGGGCGATCTCGTCGACGAGGGCCAGGCCCACATCTTGTTCGGCATCGCGGCGGCGAACGACAAGAAGTGGAACACCGCGGTCTCAGCCTTCGGTCGCGCCGGGAAATTCGAGGGCACGCGAACCGTCGCCGGCAAGTGGATCGCCTACGTGAAGCGTGAACAGGTGCGGCTCAGCGGCGAATAAGTTCGACCTCCATTCGAGACTCGTCACAAACGGATTTCGTCCGATCGATTGGGACGTTATTGTCTGCCCCTGATCTCGGGTCCGCTTCCGGGCGGACGCCCCCCACGAGCCGAGTTCCGCGCGAAGCCCATTCGCTCGGCAATTGAGGAATCACGCGCCATGTCCGCCCAAGAACCCTCCGATCTGTCGCAACAGATCGAGAATACCCTCCGATTTCTCGCGGTGGACGCCGTCGAGCACGCTGGGATCGGTCACGTCGGGGCGGCGATGGCCCTGTCGGCGACCGCCATCGAGCTCTGGGACAACCACCTTCGCTTCGACCCACAAGATCCCGACTGGCCGCTGCGCGATCGCTTCGTGCTTTCGAACGGCCACGCGTCCATGCTCCAATACGGCCTCCTCCATCTCTTCGGCTTCGATCTGTCGCGGGAAGACCTGGCGAAATTCCGAACGCTCGGCTCGCGAACGCCCGGACATCCGGAATACGGCGAGACCGCCGGCGTCGAACTCACGACCGGGCCACTCGGGCAGGGCTTTGCGCACGGTGTCGGAATGGCGCTGGCCGCCCGGATGACGGCTTCTCAATTCGGCGGCGTGGGCGAGGCATCGGATCGAGATCGCCCCGGCCAGCATTTCATCTACGGCTTCGTCGGCGACGGCGATCTCATGGAAGGCGTGTCCGCCGAGGCAGCATCGTTCGCGGGGCATCACCGTCTCGGGAACCTGATCTATATCTACGATGACAATCAGATCACGATCGACGGCGGGACCGAAATTACGTTCACCGAGAATGTGCCCGCGCGTTTCGAGGCTTACGGCTGGCACGTCGTCGATTCGATCGACGGTCAGGATGTCCCGGGGTTCGCATCGGCGCTCGCGTCGGCGCGCAGCGAGACCGAGAGGCCGACGTTGATCGTGTTGAAGACGCTGATCGGTCGAGGCGCGCCCAACTTCGAGGGCAAGAACAAGGCCCACGGCGGCCCGCTGGGCGCCGAGGAAACGAAACTGGCCAAGCAAGGACTCGGCTGGCCAATCGAGTCGGATCTCCTCGTGCCCGACGAGGTGCGTGCGTATTGCTCGGCGCGAAGCGAGGCAAAACATGCGGAGCGAATCGCGAGCGATGCGCGGCTCGAAGTCTGGCGCGGAGAGAACGCGGAAGTTGCCAAGCGATGGGATCAGGCGCGTTATCGCGAGCTGCCGGCGGATCTGATCGATCGCTTGCTCGAAGGCATGGACGAGGCTGCGGCCGCGACCCGTAAGCACTCCGCTGTCGTATTGGAGAGACTCGCCGACCTCGTGCCCTATCTGGCCGGTGGTTCCGCGGATCTCGCCGGCTCCGCGGCACCACCCATCGTCAAGAGCGCGGGGATCGTGGGACCGGCCGCCGGCGAGGGCGTCGACCCCTTTGCCGGGCGAAACATCCACTTCGGCGTGCGCGAACACGCGATGGGCGGGATCGCCAACGGCATCGGCCTCGACGGGACCTTCCTCTCTTATTGCGGCACGTTTCTGATCTTCAGCGACTACATGCGCCCGGCCATTCGACTCGCGGCGCTGATGAAGACCCCAACGCTCTTCGTCTTTACCCATGACTCGATCTTCGTTGGCGAAGACGGCCCCACGCATCAACCGGTCGAGCAGGTCGACGGTCTGCGACTCATTCCCGGACTGACCGTCTTCCGGCCCGCGGACGGGGTCGAAACGGCGATGGCGTACGCCTATTCACTGAAGCAGGCGAACGGGCCCGTTCTTCTTTCGCTCACGCGACAGGGTGTTCCCGTTCTCGAGCGCCCCGCCGATTTCGATCCGATGGACGTCTGGAAGGGCGCGCATATCGTTTCGGATGTATCCGAGCCAAACGAGAAGCCAGCGGTCGTACTCGTTGCGACGGGCTCGGAGGTTGGCGCCGCGGTCGAAGCTGCCGGCGAATTGGCGGCGGACGGGATTCGCGCACGCGTCGTTTCAATGCCCTGTGTCGGGCTCTTTCTCGAACAATCGAACGAGGACCAGGACGCGATCATTCCCGACGATGGCACGCCGATCGTGGCGATCGAAGCCGGGCGAGGCGAAACGCTTCGGCGTTTCGTGGGTCGCCGCGGCCTGGTGATCGGGATGGAGGGCTTTGGCGCCTCGGCCCCCTACGCCTCGCTGGCCGAGCATTTCGGTTTCACTGCGAGCCAGATTGCCAAGCGGGTGAAGGCCGGCCTCTGAGCCGCAGCGCTCGCCCTTCGGCGAACGTCCACGACCGCCACTGACTTCCCAGGCCATGCTTCTTGTGCTGGCTATTCCTCGATCGTGATCGACTCCATCGCGTCGCCTTGTTCGATCGAGTTCACGATATCCTGGCCTTCGAGAACCGCGCCGAAGACACCGTGTTTGCCGTCGAGCCAGGGCGTGGCGACATGGGTAATGAAGAATTGCGAGCCATTCGTGTTGGGGCCTGCGTTCGCCATCGACAATCGACCCGGTCCGTCATGGGGCAGCGCGAGGGCACTGGCTTCGTCGTCGAAGGTATAGCCGGGTCCGCCCGTGCCCGTTCCCTGCGGACATCCGGCCTGAACCATGAAGTCGGCGATCACCCGGTGGAAGACGAGATTGTCGTAGAATCCCTCTTTCGCGAGTTTGATGAAGTTTCCAGTCGTCTCCGGGGCTTGTTCGGTGAAAAGCTCGACCTTGATCTTGCCCTTGGTGGTCGAGATAGTGGCGGTAGTCATCTAGTTCTCCGTGGGGCGCGGGCCAGTTCGAATGCCGCGCAGCGATTCGTGGGGCGCAAATAGTAACGTGTCGCTCGGTATCCGACGGCGGAAAATCCGAATTCGATCAGGCTGCTGCAGGGGGAAGCATGGATCTCAAAGCTCATTTTGTCCGCGAATTGGAGAGCGAATACCAACGGCGCATCGCGGCAGCCGCGCGCGCGGAGTCCGAGGCGACGGGCGAGTCGGATCCGGCTCCCGCCGAGGCGCATCGCCGCGAAGATGCCAAGGAGGCGGCGCATTCGGGCCGGCTGGCCAGCGGCCATCGCCGTCGCCGCAAGCAGGCCGTCGCGGAGCTGGAGCGACTGCTCGAGTTCGCCGAGGGCGGGATGCGTGGTTTTCGATCGAGCGACCGAATCGATGTCGGGGCTCTCGTCGATGTACGGGTCGAGGACGAGGAGGGCGAGGACGAGCGCACTGTCTTTTTTCTGCCAGTGGGTGCGGGAACCGAACTGTCTGGGCCAGGCGGGGACGGCTTCGTGACGGTCGTGACGCCCAAGTCCCCTGTCGGAAAGGCCCTCTTTCGTGCGCAAGTCGATGACAGTTTCGAGATCGTTGTCGATGAGCGTGACCGGGAGTGGACTGTGTTGGATTTGACGTAGATCGGGACCAAAGTTTCTCTTGACGTGGGAAAAATTCCCGCGTACTCTTAATGAATGGGAAAATATCCCATTCAATGTGCAAGAGTGAGGTGGCCCCCACCGGGTCAGCCCAAGTGAGGTTTCAACATGACAATTCAATCCCTGCTTCGTTCATCCGTCTTTCTATCCGCAGCGCTCCTTCTTTTCGTCGCCGGCCAGAGCCAGGCCCAGGTCGTCGAAGAGGTCGATATCGGGCGCGAAGAGGTCCAGCTTCGCGTCGACATCACCGACGCGATCGAGCGCGATGTCGACGTCGCGAACACGGCGCTGGTCTTCAATAACACCGGACGCATCGCCACGACCGTCGTTTGCGTCGCCTTCGATGGCAACGGTGACATCCTGGGGCGGGGCAGGACGCGAATCCCCTCGCACGGTGTGAAGTACCTGCGCGCTTCGGATCTCGCGGACGGCGTCGACTTCATCGGCAGCGCAGTCTGCAAGGCACGGGGTCGAGTGACCGCGACAGCCATCTTCCTCGCGCCGGGCGCGATCACCGACGTCAACGTCAAGCAGCGTCGCCAGAATCGATCGACCCATATGCGATTCCCGCTGATCGCGACGTACTAGGAGCCTGACCCAAGACTCGTCGCGACGCCCATGCGCCGATCCATCACCGCTGCGTGCGTTGCGAGACCTTGCTGTAGCTCGCGATAGCTGCGGCCCCGGGCCTTCCCAGCGGCGCGCCTCGACACCTGGGCTTCCCACGAGAGTCTTGGGTCAGGCTCCTAGTTACGTCGTCGCTCAGCGCGCCGGGATCGCTGCGTACTCGCCAACGCGCACGCTCCCGGGAGCCGTAAAGACGGCTCGAATGAAGGGCACCGGATGGATTTCCATCCGGTGCCCTTTTTCGTGCAGCGCGACCGTCGAGACCCGACCGAATGGCGCGCTTCGCGGAGGAGCCGTCCCGTTCTGCTACTTCGCGCTCGTGGGTCGATCGAGGGTGGGGCGGTCTCTCGGGCGCTCGATGTGGGGCCGATCGGGAGTCAGCGTCGGGGGCCGATCGGGTTTCAGGTCGATCGGATTGTGATGCGGCGCTTCCAGGTCGCTCGTCGGCGGAGAGGGCGGCCCGGGTGCTGCGCGGTCGATCGGGGCGCCGCGCAGGGGTCGTTCGAGAGTTTTGGCGCGGTCGACTCGGAAGACGCCGGCCCTCGGGATTCGACCTTCGACGATGATGTGCAGGCCCGGTCGCAGGTTGGCTCTGTCCATGGCCGGGTGAGTGGGAACGAGTTCGAGATCCAGACCGACCAGGCGCGGTCGCCCGGGACTGCCGCGGAGATAACCCTCGATCGAGACGACGCGCAGTCGGCCAGCGTCGGCGATCCGGTCCGCAACGGTCGCGTCGCCGGCCAGCGTCCGCGATTCCTGATCGAGGTCGATCCGCGATGCGACCAGGGTATCGGCTTCATCTCGCAAGCCGTGGACGACGACCCACTGACCAAGTTGCGGGGACTCGTCCAGCAAGCCAGGACCGCGCCGGGTCTCTTCCTGGAGCCGGACTCTTTGTCCTGCGACTTCGAGTTCGCGTCCGCTGGAGGAGACGCTTCGCACTTCGCCGGCGAGAGCGGGATGGAGCTCAATCTGATTGGCGACGAGCCCGTCTGCGTCTTGCATCGCATGGATCCATACGACCATTCCGACGCTGAGCAGGTTCCCGCCAGGGCCATCGTAGGACGATTGAGCCAGGACCTGCTCGGGCACCCGGATTTCGAAGCCATTGACGCACAGACGGTCCATGCCGGTGGATTGGTTCGTGCGCTCGTGGTGACCGCGATCGGTGATCGTGCCGAAGATTCCGGTTCCCCCGATCCCGCTTTCCGAGTCGTCGCCCTGTGAGTTCGATCGATCCGGTCGCCGGTCCTGAAAGCCGGTACCCCCGATGCCGCTCTCGTCTCCGGAATCTGGGCGTTGCTCTGGCGCGCCTCGCGATTCGCAGGCCTCGGCCGAGAAGGCCGGCGTCGCGAGGGACCCGACTGTGATCAGGATCGCGATGCACCCTGCGAGTCGGGCGAGTCGATGGGCGAATTCAAGCGGCATCGGAGCCCCCTTTTTCTTCGTGTCCCCGGCGACCGGCTTCCCCTCTCGAGTCACGCTTCGCGCCGCCCGATTCGTCGACCCGGTCGTCGTCGTGGATCTCGTCATCCTGCGATTCATGGTAGAAGTAGACGCCGAATCGCATGCGCTGAAGGGCATCCGGGCGATTCGCGTCGGCGACCTGCAAGTCGTGGGCGCGCCGATTGATCCGCTGGAGTGCGTCCATTCCGAGTTCCCTCGAAAGGGTCTGCAGCGTCT
>CAWLAJ010000171.1:0-9086 GCA_963854795.1 Deltaproteobacteria bacterium UBA4427
AGAGCGAAACCGCCTTCGTCATGCGTCGCAGATCTTCGGGATCGGAGTGGACCCCACTGGTTGCGTAGAGCTCGGCAGCTTCGCCGAACCGATTTTGAATCGCTTGATCGTTGTCCATGTCCGTTTCCTGGCCTTGAATAGTTAGTTAACTATAGTTAATATATGATAATGGGAAATAAAGCAACTCCTTCCTCGGCGGTCGTCGATGCGATCGAATCCTTGCAGAGGCTGACGGAAGCCTTCGTCCTGCGGCGCGAACAGCTCGCACGATCGGTCGGGCTGACCGAGGCGCAGTGGCGCGTCGTGGAGGAGATTTCGACCGAGCATTTCATGCCGTCGATGTTCGCGCGCCGCCGCGAATGTAGCGCCGCGGCGATTTCAAAGATTCTTCGTCAGCTTCTCGATCGCGATCTCATCCAGGTCGCGATCGGAAAGATCGACGCGCGCCAGCGAGAGTACTCTCTCAGTGCTTCCGGCCGACGTCTCGTGGTCCGCTTGCGCCGCGAGCGTGAGAAAGCGATCGGTTCCGTATGGAGGGAGCTGCCGGAACGTGAGCTGACGCAGTTTTCGTCGTTCAGCGGCGACCTCGCCGGTCGACTCGAGGCCTATGCGGAGGCTCGAATCGAAGGCTCTCGCTGACCCGGAAGGGGGATCCGTCCGTGTTAGGCTCGACGAGCGACGACCTGCCGTGTAAACGAGAGGGTTCGCGTCGGTGACGGAACGCAAAGAGCCTGGGAGATCGGTCGAGTGATGGAACTAGTTGAACACGCATGCTTCTCTCCCTGGTCGAAAAGTGGATGGTCGTCTGAAGGTTTGATTGCCAAGGCTCATGAAAAACTCGTCTCCGGCGTCACGACGAACTTCCGGGGGTGCCTTCCAAATCGCATCCCTCGCCGGTGGCTCCACCGCCAATACCGCCAGCACCGCCACAACAATTCGCCGTCAGGAAGCCGACCAGGTCGTTCACCGCGGAGAAGTTGGGGCTGTAGATTCTCGAGGTGCCTTGCCGCTCACATCGGATCAGTCCGGAACTCTTCAATTCCTTCAGATGGAAGGAGAGAGTCGCGGACGGGATCTCGAGGACGGTCCCGATCGTGCCGGCCGGAAGGCCCTCGGGACCGGCCTGAACCAGGGTTCGAAACACATCGAGGCGGGTTTCTTGAGCGAGGGCGGCCAGAGAGCTGATCACGTGTCGGTTATCCATATTTCCAATGCTGTGGAGATATAAAATCAACCCTGAACCCGCAATTTTTCGGAGAATCATGGATGGGAGTCTTTGAGCGCTATCTGACGCTCTGGGTCGCGGCGGCGATCGCAGCTGGAATTGCCTTGGGGACCCGTTTCCCCGCCGCGTTTCGAACCCTGGCCGATCTCGAATTCGCCCGAGTGAACCTGGTCGTGGCCATCCTCGTCTGGGTGATGATCTATCCGATGATGGTGAACGTCGATCTGGCGTCGCTTCGTCAACTCGGCGATCGCCCGAAGGGTCTCGCGATCACGATCTCTGTGAACTGGCTGATCAAACCCTTCACGATGGCGGCCTTGGGATTTCTCTTCTTCGAGGTCCTGTTCGAGTCCTGGGTCGAGCCCGCCGACGCCAGGGAATTCATCGCCGGGATGATCCTGCTCGGAGCGGCTCCTTGTACCGCGATGGTGTTCGTCTGGAGCCAGCTCGCAGGCGGCGACGCAACCTATACGCTGGTTCAAGTCTCCGTGAACGACCTCATCATGGTCGTGGCATTCGCGCCACTCGTGGCCTTCTTGTTAGGCGTCGCCGAAGTGGTCGTTCCCTGGTCGACGCTGATTCTCTCGGTCGTTCTCTACGTAGTCGTTCCGCTCGTCGCCGGCGTTTTCACGAGGCGAATCCTCACTTCACGAGGCGGCGGCTGCGATCGCATCGCCGCTTTCAGCCGAAGACTCAAGCCGTTCACGATCGTGGGTCTTCTCGCGACCGTCGTTCTGCTCTTCGCCTTCCAGGGTCCGCGCATTCTCGATCGACCTCTACTGATCGTGTTGATTGCGATTCCCTTGATCATTCAGGGTTATGGGATCTTCTTGATCGCCTACGGATGGGCGTGGGCATGGCGCCTGCCCTTTGCGATTGCGGCGCCGGCGGCCCTGATCGGCACCTCGAATTTCTTTGAACTCGCCGTCGCTGTCGCGATCAGTCTATTCGGGTTGGACAGTGGGGCTGCTCTGGCGACGGTGGTGGGTGTGCTCGTCGAAGTACCGATCATGCTCTCCCTGGTCGCGTTGGCGAAACGCACACGAGGGCAGTTTTCGCAGGACACGGAGGTCGACGGATCCGGGATCCGCGTCGGTTAGCGACCCCGTCGACGCCAGACGATCTCGATCGATGGGGCCCGCGACCTCGAACAGCGGTCAAACGCTTTCGAGCGCCGCAATCATCCACTCCCGCGGAGGGACGCCGGCCGACCCGTATACGCGACAGCCGAAAGCAAAGTCGCTGCGATCGTCTGCTCCGGGTTCGATGTCATGCCCGTTCACGCGCACGGACGGAGAGCCGAGGAATCGAAGGTCGGCTATCTCCGTCTCATCGGTGACTTCGACTTCGCTGACCACCGCGAAAAGACCGAGATCGCCGAGCACATCGTGTGCGAGCTGCACGGCCGGTTGGTGATTCGGGCAACCCTCGAAGAATAGAATCGTCACTTCGATCATAGGAGGCGATCCCTTCATTTCGCGCTCGGCGGCGCCGGCGGTTCTCGGGCGCTTCGAGTATAGATTCGATTTGTAGACGCGCTCTGGTACCAAGACCGTCTTGCGATCGCGTCGGTCGGATGTGCGAGACTGCGGCGTGCTCACCGACCTGCCGTTGATCGAGGACCCCTGGTTCTACCTGACTGCGACGCTGGCCGTCTTGATTCTCGGCATCGCCAAGGGCGGCTTCGCCGGCGGAATCGGTCTGGTGGCAGTGCCCTTGATGTCGCTGACCATCGAGCCTGCACGCGCGGCCGCGATTCTTCTTCCGATCTTGATCCTGATGGACGTGACGGCGCTGCGGCACTATTGGGACCAGTGGGATCGTCGAAACATCGCCACGATGGTGCCCGGAGCGGTTCTAGGAACGGCCATTGGTTTCGCGAGCTTTGAGTTCCTCTCCGCCAATGATCTCCGGGTGATGGTGGGATTCATTGCGTTCGTTTTCGCACTTCGCTGGTGGTTGATGCGCGAACAGGGTTCAGCGCGGGAAGCCGGCATGGGAAGTGGAACGTTCTGGTCCGCGCTCGCCGGGTTCACGAGCTTCAGTGTTCATGCCGGAGGACCCCCCATCCACATCTACCTGCTGTCGCAGCGCATGGACAAGACCACCTTTCAAGCCACGACAGTGGCGTTCTTCTTCGGCATCAACTGGTTGAAGGTCGGTCCCTATGCCTGGCTTGGCCAGCTCGACGGAGCGAATCTCGCGACCTCCCTCGTGATCGCACCGCTCGCGCCAATCGGAATCCTCATCGGCGCGCGGCTTCATCACCGAATCAACGAGGCGTTCTTCTTTCGAGTCGTCTATGCGTCCCTTCTCGTGTTGGGCCTCAAGCTGATGCACGATGGGCTTCTCGGTCGTTAGTCTGAACCAGCGTGCACAATTGCGCGCCACCGTTCACTGCGCCTATGCTGAAAGCAGCAACACCACAGAAGTGGTGCGTCGGGAGGCTGGGATGCAAGACGACTCACAAGATTCCGATTTGGGCTCGGGAGCTGAAATTCCCGAGGATTCCGACGACATCGTTGCGCAGACGAGTGACGAACGGGCCGCCCTCGTGGTCGTGAACGCCTATATGCATTCGTTCAATGAGAAGAACGTCGCGGGAACCAATGCGGCTCTCCACTTCCCCCATATTCGTTTCGCCAGCGGGGGCGTACACATCATCGAGAATCCGGATTCGATTCCGAACGATTTCTTCGAGCGATTCGCGATTTCAGATGGTTGGTTTTGTTCTCGCTGGGACTATCGTCGCGCAATCCAGAGTTGTCCGGACAAGGTCCACTTCGCTGTTCAGTTCACGCGCTACCGCGAGGACGGAAGCGTGATTGGACGCTACCCATCGATGTGGATCGTGACGCTTCGAGATGGGCAATGGGGCGTGGTCGCGCGATCGAGCTTTGCGCCCTGATCGGTCTTCGTGACGACCCCCGCAACGTCTGAGTGAGCCGGTTTTCCTCGGCATCCGATGCGTGTATTGTCAGTCGGAGGAGGCCTTGTTGTGCCGAATGCGCTGACATCCGAAATGCTCGAGTCCTGGGAGCGAGACGGATATTTCATGCTGCCGGGATTCGCCGAGCCGACCCTGCTCGCGGCGATGGAGACCCGAGTCGTCGAGCTCGTGAGGCTTGCTGCCGCTGGGGAGTCGATCGGCGACGCCTATGTCATGAAGGAAGAGAAGCTCGCTGAAATCGCGGTCGAGCCCCAAGATGAACTCGCCAAGCTC
Source organism: Deltaproteobacteria bacterium UBA4427 (assembly GCA_963854795.1). Taxonomy (GTDB): domain Bacteria; phylum Myxococcota_A; class UBA9160; order UBA9160; family UBA4427; genus UBA4427. The sequence continues at coordinate 4,449 of CAWLAJ010000171.1, forward strand.
TTTCGCATCCATCGCGATGAGAAACTCTTTCGCGACTTCATTTCGAATGAAAAGCTCCTCGATATGATGGAGCCATTGTTAGGCGAGGACATGGACTGTTTCCTTTCGCAATTCATCGCCAAGCGACCGGGCGCGCTCGGCCAGCCCTGGCATCAAGATTCCTTCTATTTTCCGTTCGACCGCGGACCCCAGGTGGGACTGTGGCTTGCGGTCAGCGAAGCGCGGCTCGACAACGGACCGCTCTGGGTCTGCCCGGGTTCACACCTCGAGCCCGTACATGACGTTATTCGCGATACGCGCCCTCACGCACCCTTCGGCTATTTCGAAATCGTTGATCACGACACTTCCGGCGAGGTTCCCGTTCTCATGCAGGCCGGTGATCTGCTCATCTTCCATAGCCACCTCATGCACCGTTCGACCGACAACCTGTCCGACGACTCTCGTCTGGCGATGGTCTACCACCTGGCCAGCGCCGGGACCGTCGACGAGAGTCAAGAGCGCTGGGGCTTTACGCCACCCAATACAGATTGGATGCCCGTCCGCCGAGCGAGTAACTCCCTGGGAATCGAGACATGATCAAACACAAACTCAATCAATCCTTCGAATGGCTGAATCGCGAAGGGCCCTTTCGAGTGGTCAGCGAAGAGCAGGCTCGACAATACGACGAACTGGGTTTCGTGGTCATGGAAGATGTCTTCGATTCAGAAGTCATCAGTGCGCTGATCAAGGAACTCGATCCCATCGAACGCGCACTCGAGAAAGTGGTCGAAGAGCGTTTCGGAGGAAAGATCTTCATCAGCCGCTCGAAGGAGATCACCTTCACGCCACACGCCGTCACGCGTTCGCCCAAAGCCAGGGAACTCACGCAGAGTCCGTTCTTCAGAGACCTCGTGCACGATCTGCTGGGCAACGATGTCAGGCTCTATTGGGATCAGGCGGTCTACAAGAAGCCCGGCACGGTCGACATCTTTCCGTGGCACCAGGACAATGGGTATACCTACGTCGAGCCCCAGCAATATCTGACTTGCTGGCTGGCGCTGACGGATACGGACGAACAGAACGGTTGTCCGATCGTCCTCCCACGACAACATCGTGAAGGAACCTGGGCCCACGAACAAACGGATCTGGGCTTCGATTGTGGGGTGGAGGAAGCTCTGCACGAGCCCGTCGTCGCTCCACTTCGCGCCGGGAGCATGGTGGTGTTCTCTTCGCTGACCCCACACAAGACGGGGCCCAACCTGACCAAGGATCAAATTCGGAAGTCCTACATCATTCAGTTCGCGCCGGATGGTGCGGAGCTCTTGATGGAGGAGGGCGGTGAATGGACGCGTGCGACTTGCGACGCTCCGGATCGCCAGTATCCGATCCTGGTCGGCGGTGAGGCTCCGTCCGAGACGATCGAGAGCTAGCCAACTCGAGAATCCAGCCGCTAGAATAGTCGCGCGCTCTTCGATCATTGGAGGCGAGTCGCATGGTCTTGTTGATTCTCGGGGTCCTGATCTATATCGCCGTGCATCTTTTCCCGAGTCGCGCGGTGGGCATGCGCGCAGCGTGCATCGAACGCATCGGCGCAGGGCCCTACAAGGGACTCTTCGCACTATCGCTCGTCGGAGCAATTTCGTTGATGGTCATCGGATGGCAATCGATGGCCCGCGTGGCGGTCTACGCTCCACAGCAATGGGGCGTCGCGGTTTCGAGAGTCGCGATGTTCATCTCGCTGGTGCTGTTCCTGGGCTCGGGCTTTCCTAGCAATCTCAAACGCATCATCCGCCACCCGCAGCTCGTCGGCGCTCTGGTCTGGTCGCTGGCGCATCTTCTGGCCAATGGAGACCAGCGATCGCTGCTGCTCTTCGGCGGAATCGGTTTCTGGACCGTGGTCCAAATGCTGAGTCTCAATGGTCGCGATGGAGCCTGGGTGAAGCCGGAACCGCTACCGCTATCCGCTGAGTTGAAGCCGGTCGTGGTGGGCATCGTCGGCTTCGCGGTCCTGGCCTTCGCGCACCCCTATCTCTTCGGAGTCGCGGCCTTTCCACATTGATCGCAAACGAGGAATGACAGACGGCTTCTAGGCCTCGACCTGCGCGAAGGTGGGGTCGGGTTCGACGCCAGCAAAGATCGACCAATTGAGACCGAGGGAATCGAGGCTGCCGGTGATGCGACCGACCAGTCCGATCTCGACGAGTGTGGCATCGGTCACGATCAGGATCTTCGTGCTCGAAGGAGTGGTCGAAGGATCGGTCGAGATATGCGCGATCGATTCGCATAGTTCACGCGAGGCGTCCGGTCCGATGAAGGTCACGGGAATCTTGTCCGGCAACAATTTCATGAAGAGCCGGGCGATCGCGATGGCCAGATCGTGAAAGAAGTTCTTGATTGCAAACATGCCTTTGGCTCCGGATTCTCGAGGGTCGGCGATGATAGGTTAGGGCCCGAAGGGCCGATAGAGAGTGAATGGCAGCCGGTTTCGCAATCGAACCGGTCTCACCCATTCGGTCCTGATTCGTCGGATGTCGTTGTCTGCGACCTCGGGTAAGCTCCGCGGTCCCTTTCCCGGAGGAGGTCTCGCATGAAGCATCTGTTGGTCCTTGCGCTCGCGGCGGTTTGGATTGGCCTCTCTCCGATGTCGATTCGCGCCGAAGATCTGAATACGATCGAACTCGCTCCCGCGACGACGACGGTCCCCCTTCCGGAGGGCTGGACGCGCCGTCAATTCATCGATCGCTTCATCTGGCTGTGGGCGACGACGCCGAACGGTCTATTCGACAACAAGTGGATGGGTGTGCCGACGAGGCAGAATCCATTCGACGTCTGGGTGACACAGGAAATCCTCTACGAGACCAAGCCCGACTTCATCATCGAGTGCGGCACTTTCCAGGGCGGCAGTGCGGCGATGTGGGCGACCATGCTCGAACAGATCAATCCCCAGGGCCGCGTCATCACCATCGACATCGAGGACAAGCGCCCGCCCAGGGCCAAGAGAGGGATCGCACGACGCAAGGTCGACTTCTTGCTCGGCAGTTCGACCAGTCCGAGGATCGTCGCGGAAGTCACGCGACGCGTGAAGGGCAAGAAAGTCCTGGTGATCCTCGACTCCGCCCATACCCGCGACCACGTGTTGAACGAGTTGCGCGCCTATGCCCCACTCGTCCAGGTCGGAGGCTATGTGGTCGTTCAAGATGGCGTCATCAATGGCCATCCGCTGCCGGGCATAACGGGGCCGGGTCCCTGGGAAGCCGTCCACGAGTTCATGGACGGAAATGCCGAATTCGCCATCGATCGTACGCGCGAACGCCTGCTCGTGACCGCGAATCCCGACGGCTTCTTGAAACGCATCAAGCCTGTGGGCTTCGCTTCGAAGTAGTCTGCGGAGCTTGTACTCCCCAGGGGAGTGCGTTTTCTTCTCCGACAACCAAAATAGTTGTACTCGAGTCAAATTTTGACCGCTATCGTTTTCTTCTCAATCCACGTTCGAGAAGACGAAAGGGTCGAAATGCAGGAATTCCAGAATCGAGTCGCCGTTGTCACGGGCGGAGCAAGCGGGATCGGTAGGGCACTGGTCAAGGCGTTTCTCAACGAGGGGATGAAGGTCGTCATCGCCGACGTCGAGGAACCGGTCCTGAAGGCAACCGTCGAGGAATTCGGGGCGAACGCGATGGGCGTTGTCACCGATGTTTCGGACCCGGATTCCGTGCAAGCGCTCGCCGACCGAGTCTTCGACACACACGGCGCATGTCACCTCTTGTGCAACAACGCCGGCGTCGCCGCGCCCAACCTCGACCTCTGGAACACCGAGTCGAGCGATTTTCGCTGGGTCCATGGCGTGAACGTCATGGGCGTCGCGCATGGCGTGCAGGCCTTCGTTCCGCGCATGATCGAATCGGGCGAAGAGGGCTTCGTCATGAACACGTCATCGGGTGACGGCGGGATCTCGCCGCTCGCGCAACAGGTGGTCTATGCATCGAGCAAGGCGGCGGTTTCGACGATGACCGAATGTCTTGCCGCGCAGCTGATCGGGCGAGACACGTTGCTCCGCGCCGCAATCTTCTATCCATCCGGGGGGATGCTGAATACCGGCATCTGGACCACGAAACGCAATCGACCCAAAGATCTCGATCGTCGGGTAGCCGTCGATACGGCCCAGGAGACGACCTTCGATGCCTTCATGGAAGGCGCCAAGAAGGCTGGCTTCGACTTGCCGGTCCAGGACCTCGACGAGCTGGCGCGATTCGCCCTGAACGGGATCCGCAATGAAGACTTCGTGATCATGATCGATCGGGCTGCGATGAAAGACACGCTCACCGAGCGAGCCGAAAAGCTCTCGCAAGGTGAATGTCCGATTGTATTGCAGCACATGGGACTCACCTGAGGACGCTCTTCGAAGGTTCAACCGGCGGTTCATTCGTCCGCCACCTCGAAAGGGAAGATCGATGTCCAACGTTCTCGTGATCAGCTCGGATTGCCATGCCGGCGCACTGCCCGCGACCTACGAAGAATTGATGCCGAAGAAATACCGGGAAGCATCGGCGACCTGGTGGCTTGCGTATGCGCGTGAAATGGTTTCGCGGGCCGGGACCTTCTTCGATCAGGAGGCGGTCGAAGCCTATTCGTCGAAGGCCGGGCAGGGCGGGGGTCGATGGA
>CAWLAJ010000172.1:0-9051 GCA_963854795.1 Deltaproteobacteria bacterium UBA4427
CGCGCCGGATCCTTGATCTCACTCGCGACATAGACGCATGCGTTCCAGCCCAGATAGCTGAAGAGAATCGGCGACAGCGCTTGCCCGAAACGAACCCACGAATCCACTCCGTGAATCGTGGCCGCCCGATGAGCCGCGGCTTCGCCGAACCAGGGAGCAAGGCTCCCCTCACCTAGCATCGATCCGAGCAGAACGAAAATCACCAGGGCCGCGATCTTCGCCACCGAAGTCAGATTATTCAGCAGCGCACCGAGCCGTGTTCCCCGAAGATTCAGCAGCGACGTACCCAGAATCAGGAGCGTCGCCAGCATCACCATTCCCCGGCGCTCGAGTCCGAGAGTTCCCGCGAGCGACTCCGCGATGACCATCGCAAGTGCCGCGATCGTGCCCGCATAGATCGCGAAGAAACTCATCCAGCCAACCAGAAACCCAGCCGCCGGATGAATCCCCTCGCGGAGATAGACATAATCCCCACCGGCATGGGGAAACATCGTGCCCAATTCAGCATTCGTGAACGCACCAGCCAAAGAGAGAAGCGCGCCCACCAGCCAGGCGAGTAGGATCAATCCGGCGCTCGGCAGCAAGCTCGCGACCTGCGATGGCGTAAAGAAAATCCCGCTGCCCACGACGGACGCGACAATCAGCAGCGATGCATCCCACAGTGTGAGCACGCGGGGAAGCCGATCGCGCGGGTGCGGGGCGGCCAGGTTCTGCGCGGTCGCGTTCGTCGACGAATCTTCGGGCGGCGGCATCGCGAGACGTTCTAGCTCATCGAGAGCTGGGAAGCCTGTCGCGGTGAAGCACGGGACGACGAGGCGACCGCGCCGACTCGTCAGGAATCCGTTCGGCGATCGGGGCGGCTCGATGCTCGCGCCAGGCCCGAAGCGCGAAACCCGTAGAGAAATGCCGCGAGCACGCTCAATCCAAACAATTCTTCGGCGCCACGCGGCAGGTCCACAACCCTCGGCGGCGCTTCGCGTCCGACGGGTCCGGGTTTGTAGATCTCAGCTTCGATGCTTCCCGAGTGACTCGCCCCATCCGATACAGAAGATGCGGCTCGAGCGGCGACTTGAATCAACAATGCCAAGCAACACAACATGGACAACCAACCCAGTTGGCGACGAGAGCCGACCATGCCCGATCCTCCGTGGGCGCTGGATCAGCCGCTCGAACTCATCCCCGCTCAGGCTTTCAGGATTCAGTGTCTGGGTAGGCGTATCGGGTTCCACTCAGGTGCGAGATCACCGACATCGGCGAGGACCCGTCGACGGCCGAGGGTCCGGGTCACTTCGTCGGAGCGGAGCCTCCGCTGAGACTCCACCAATCATGAACGAGTTCCGCGACGACTCTCGGTGCGAGCCGATTCGCGGCGGGTGTCGCGAGGGCTCGCTCGACGATTTCGCTCTCGTCGAGAATGGGCTTGTCGTCGACGTAGCCCTGCTCTTCGAAGAATCGCTCGAGATCATCCGTCGCCTTGCTTCGGTAGCCGCGGAGGCGGGCGTCCTTCCTCGCCCTCAATTCGGCGATCAACCGACTCGCGTCGCCGCCCAATTCGGTCATGATGTCCGTGAGCGAGTCCAGGAATTTGTCGCTGACCGCGCCGCTGCGTTCGAGGGCGCCCCGGCCAATTTCTCGCCCCCGCCCCTCGCGCCAAGCCAGGCAGAAGGTCTCGAGCAGAGCGATTCGGGCCTCGAGTTCGGCGCCGACCGCGCCCCCAGCACCGATCTTCTTCGCGAAATCGGTTCCCGCCCGGGCCAGGTTCGTCCACTGGCCCACGGTCATGATTCGCGCAACCAGCAGATCATGAAGAAGGGATAGGTCCCCGCGCAATACGTAGTAGAGAGAGTGACTCCCGGGATCCTCTCGGGGTGCGAGTGGAGCGACTCCGATCGCAGCCCCATAGTCGGCGGGGTCCAGTCCGTTCGGACTCGGGACCGATGCCAGCGGCGCCACGCGCAGCTCTCCAGGACCGTCGACGCGGGCCCCCTGGCCCCGAATCTCCCCGAGATCGATCGTCTGCAATCGCTCGCAACCCACCTCGGCGAAGGCATTCTGAAAGCGCTCGACATCCGTTGGATCGTTGCTGAGGTAGAAGACCTGGCGCGCGTCGTTCATCACCATGCGAGCCAGACTGCAGGCGATCGCGTGAAAGCGCTCCGGATCACTGTGGTCCATGGCTTCGTCGAGAAAGATCGGAAGATCAGCGCCCTGCTCCGCCTCTTCCGCAAAGGCCAACCGCGCGGCGAGAATGAGTTGCGCGCGGGTTCCATCTGAGAGCTGTTCGGGGCGAAGGCCTCGTCCCGATTTCTCTTCGATGGCAACGAACGAGCCTCCGGCATCGGATGAGACGATCAACTCATAACGATGATGCGTGAACACACCGAAGCGATCGCGTGCGCGCGCGAGAACGCGCGGCATCTGGTTCTCTTCGTGCTCCTGCCGAACGCCGTCAACCAGAAATTGCCCAGCCAGAGCGGCTAGCGCTTCCTCCCGACGGTCCCGCAAGACCTCGAGCGTTGCGACTTTCTTGGCCAGCGCCTCTTCGAGGACATGGCCTTCGCGTGCCTCTCGAACGTCTTTTCGAATCTCCGCAATCTGTGTGATCAGCTCGTCTCGGCCGGCAGACTGAAGCTCGAGGGCGGCCTGATCTTCGGCGAGTTCCGCAACGCTTCGCAGTATCAGTGCCGATGCGCCGGCGGCTTCGAGTTGCGCTGTCGCTCGGTCGAGGCGGTTGCCCAGCTCGGCACACGCACTCTTCAATTCTCCATAGCGGGGAAGATCTTCGAGCAGCCGTCGCAGTTCGAGCCGATCCTGATTCTCGATCTCGGCACAAGCGAAGATCACTGCACGACCCTCGTCGAGTCTCTCGATCTCGGAATCGAGCCGCTCTCGCTGCCCGCGCTCGCGCGCCGTCTCAGCGATCGCCGCTCGGAGCGTCCGATCCCTCTGCTCGAGTGAATGCAGGCCGGCGCGCGTCGAAGCTGCATCGCTCGGCTCCGATTCGCCTAGCGCGACGAGCGCGCCCGCAAGACCTTCGAGAAGTGTTGTGCAATCGCCCTCCAGAGCGGACACCCTCGCCTCCCGGGCGCGCGCCTCGGCGGCCGCATCGCGCAAGGCAAAAAGCCCTTGCGCCAGGTCGAGAAGCAGCGCGTCCGACCGCAGGGAGTCGAGACCCAGGCGTTCGGCGAGCGCGTTGCGTCGCGCATCGAGCTCGCCCAGACGCCCTTCGAGCCTGCTGAGACTTTCCTCGAGAGGTCCACGCTCAACTAGCCGATCTCGTGAACGTTTTTCGCTTGCATCGAGTCTCGAAAACTCCTCCTCGATCTGACGGAGGCGGGCGTCGACGCCTTCGTGCGACCAGCGTTCGGGGGGCGCCAGAGAATCGGGAAATTGCCTCTCGGCAATCGAGCGCCAATCCATCGCGTCCACTTCACCGACTCCAACACGAACGCGCGCCAGGGACAAGATGCCCGCGATCGCAAACCCGAGACCGAGACCGAGGGCAAGACCGATGGCCGTCCACCCGACGGCTGAGGCGGGCCCGCCGGCCGGCGTGAATTGCAGCGCGACTGCGATTGCGGCGACCGCGAATCCCAAGATGACGGCGATCCGTGGCGAAGGTCCGAGCACACGGCTGTTCATGAGGCGATCCGGATCCGGTGCGCGAAGCCATTCGCGCAGGGGCGAGATGCCGCGCTTCAGCAGTTCGACTTGTCGCGAATCCTCGGCCGAGAATTCGCGGGCCGCCAACAGGCCCAGTCGCTCCCTCGCGACTTCGATCTTGGTCGTCAACTGCTGGCCTTCCTGCAAGAATCCGAAGAGCTCGACGTCGTCTTCGAACCCAAAGTCGAATCCGGATTCCAGCTCTGGATCGGCGGCCGGGAGCGTGCGCGACCCAAGCCAGCGCCGACGCTGCATGACCAATTCGCGTGCGCTCTCCTGCTCGACTCGGGCCGCGTCGAGTTGGCGCTCCTGCTCGGCGAGCTTGTCTGCCCGCTCGCGCCAGGTTTCCATCCGTCCGGGGTCGATGGGTTTGTCGAGTCGACTGAGCCGGATCGACTCACGACTGCTCGCAAGACCCGCGTCCGCCGCCGAGTGCTCCTGCTGCTTTCGATGCAGTTCTTCGTCGATCGCTTCCAGTCGAAGCGATTCCCGCCCATCGAGATTCCCGAGCGCTCGAGGGAATTCATCCAGCTCGCGCTGGCACTGCGAAAGATCGCCTCGCAGGGTATGCAGGGAGGTCGCGTCCTCTACCTCGATCACGCGCTTCGCAGCGCGATCCGCATGAGAAGCTCGGCGCTCGAGATTCTCGAGCTCTCGTTCCCGTCGCTCGACCTCTTCCTGATTTCGTTCCGCTCGACGAATCTCACTCTCGGCGCCCGCGAGATCCTTGTTCTCACGACTGCCGGCTCGGGCCCGAACGGCTTCACGAAAGAACCGATGAACCGCTTCGAGATCGAAGCCGCCGGACATTTGACGCCGAATCTCACCCGCGAGATCCCGACCCGCACGATCCGAGTCATCCAGTAGATCACGCAGCCCGAGAAAGAAACAACCCTCGAGGCGCTCGCCGGGCAAGATTGGCGCCATCGCGTCGACACCGCCGCGTTGCCAGGCGTGCTGCGACCCATTGCGCACGACCGACCACATGTCCCCCTCGTGCGCAAAGAGCGCTCGAGCGGAGAATTCGCGGTCCTCGATGGCCGCGCCGATCCCCCGTTCATGCCACAACAAGGCACGAACGGCCGCACAAACCCGGGACTTTCCGATCCCATTCGGACCGACGACGATATTCAACCCTTGGCCCAGGTCCGCCAGCTCGAAGGGCCGATCGATTCCCGGCATCCGATCGATCGAGAGCCGGCGCAGCTTCATACGCCGGTCCTGCTAGCACCGTCTCGCTGCTCGAGAAGTGCGTTGAGCGTCTCGGTCCCCGCTCGCGTCAGAATTGCCGCGACGGCGGAGTCATCGGCGAGGGGATCCCGCGCATTCCGCTCCTGGTCCAGGGCGCGCCATCGCGGTTCCAGCGCCAGGGGACGCAACGCGTCACGCGCAGAATCGAGCAGCAAGCTCCTCGCTTTGCTGGGCTCTTTCAGCAAAAGCAACTTCCGGGCCATCAGCGCGGCCGGATCGTCTCCCAACGCCAGGGTCTCGAGATCGTGTGCCAGCGCCAGGCCATCGAGCACTTTGTCGATGAAGACCAACGTGGATCCGGCCGAGCGCGTCAGGCCGCTCCAACGACCCGAGGCGATACATTGGCGAAGCTCTTCATAGTGGAGCGTTGGCCCAACGAGAATCGGTCGCAGTCCCAGTACCCTGGGCGCTCGGATCGCGGATATCCCGGATTCTTGCCGAGATTCATCGACCGATTCTGCCAACCCGTCTGCGCACAGCGAAATCTCCTCGCCGACGCGCACGATCTCCGCCAGCAGCCGATCGCCCAGATCTTCGGGCCCCTCGTCGGGTTCCACTTGCAGCTCGAACCGCTCCCAGCGCAGGGGCGCGATCGGCAGATGTCGAGTCGTCACGTCTCCCCGCCCATCGACGCGCACGAGCCACGGGCCACGCGGGCCGACTTCGCTCGGATCGAGCCCCACGAGCGACCCGAGATATCCATTCGGAACGACCCCTTCGCGACTTCGACCCTCGGGCAGTGAAGGTTTGTGGATATGACCGAGCAGCCAGGCGTCTAGACCTGCCGCGTCGAGTTCAGAGCTGGAGATCGGCGCGTAGTTTCCACCCGAGGCATCGAGATCGGCGTGGAGCAAGCCGATCCGAGGCACTCCCGCTCGCAGAGGCGCGAGGGGATGTCGCAAGAGCTGATCGACCGGGCTCCCGCGTACCTGTCGCTCGGGAAACGACCAACCCAGCAATTCGATCGCCGGCCCTCCGACTTTCTCGATCAAGCGAGCCTGCCATTGGCCGCCTTCGCCGAGCAACTCGAATCCTTCGATCATGCGCGCCAGACGGGGCAGCGCTTCGACATCGTGATTTCCAACGACTGCGAAGACGGGAATGCCAGCATCGAGCAGTCGACGCACTGCCGTCTCGAGCGGACGCAGGGCTTCGAATCGGGCATTCGTGCTCTCGACGACATCTCCGGCAAAGACGACCGCGTCCACGCCCCGAGGCGGCCCATCCACGCCGACCCTGAGAACGTCGAGGATGTAGTCGACGGTGGCAGACAGCGCGGCTTCCGGTGTGAGCGTTCGGGGATCCACCCCCTCGTGATCCAGATTCTCCGGCAGGCTCGCCGGGCGCATGCCCAGGTGAACGTCGCCGATGGCGACGATCGTCAATTCGTCGACGAGTTCATCGACCGACTCTCCGTCCTCTGCGCGTTCTGCTCGAGACGCCTGAAACGATGCCACCAAGACCGACCTACCCCTACCTCAACCTCAACCGCTACGGCGTGTGCATAGCCTATGCGGGAGCGTTCCCCGGACGAAGCTCCACTTCGCCTTTATTGTAGGGAAGCGCAGAGTCAGATCCGATCACGCCCTCACTGACTCGGCGCTTTTCTCAGCCTCCCGCGGACCTTCGGCGACCCCGAGATCAAGCCGACGCGTTGGGCGCCCCCACCCAGCCCAACGCTGTCGCTCGGGCCACGGCCGAGAGAACGGCCGCGAAGCTGGCCTCGACGATGCTCGGGGCTGCACCGGCGCCGAAGAGCCGCTGGTCGCCTCCGAAGTCGATCTCCACATAGGCGATGGCCGTGGCGGCGGCTCCGACTCCGAGCGCGTGCTCGTGATAATCGCTGACGCGCATCTCGATCCCGAGCGCCGTCTTGAGCGCGTGAACGAAGGCATCGATGGGACCTGCGCCCTTGCCGGCCAGCGGGATTCGCACCGGACCCCATTCGAGTTCGGCAATCAGCTCATCGTCGCTTCCGTCGCCGTGAGCCGAGAGCGTGCGATCCCCGACCAGCCGCGGGCCCCCCTCGACACCGAGATACTCGCGTTCGAAGAGCGTGCGGATCTGGTCACTGACGATCTCCTCGCCCGTCGCGTCGGCGTTCTGCTGCACGAAGCGCGAGAATTCGATCTGCATCCGGCGTGGGAGCTCGTAGCCGAACTCGGTTTCGAGGACATAAGCGATGCCGCCCTTGCCCGACTGGCTGTTGATTCGGATGACCGCATCGTAATTTCGGCCGACATCCGCCGGATCGATCGGCAGATAGGGAACCTCCCAGATCGAACTGCCCTCCTTCGTGAGCGCCGACAAACCCTTGCGAATCGCATCTTGATGGGAGCCGGAGAAGGCGGTGAAGACGAGCTCTCCCGCATAGGGATGTCGCGGATGGATCGGCAGTCGATTGGCATGCTCCACGCGCCGGACGAGTGCTGGCAGATCTCGGAAATCGAGCTCGGGATCGACGCCCTGGGTCATCATGTTGAGCGCGAGCGTGACGACGTCGACGTTGCCGGTTCGCTCTCCGTTGCCAAAGAGGGTTCCCTCTACGCGGTCCGCTCCGGCTTGCAGCGCGAGTTCTGCAGCCGCGACTCCGCAGCCGCGATCGTTGTGGGGATGAATACTCACGATCGCGGCATCGCGATCGGGGAGCTGTCGAATGAACGACTCGATCTGATCGGCATAGATATTGGGCGTCGAGACCTCGACGGTGGCCGGCAGATTGAGAATCAGCGGCGCGTCCGCGCTCGCTTCGAGCACGTCCATCACCGCGCGCGAGATCTCGACTGAGAAATCGAGTTCGGTGGAGGTAAAGCTCTCGGGCGAATATTCGAAGCGAATATCCTGGCCCGCCCGCGCCGCCGCCGCCTTCACGCGCCTCGCTGCATCGACGGCGATCGCCTTGATCCCCTCTCGCCCATCTTGAAAGACGACCCGCCGCTGAAGGGGCGAGGTCGAATTGTAGAAATGGACGATCGAATGCGGCGCTCCCTCGATGGCCTCGAAGGTCCGGTCGATGAGTGCATCGCGACATTGCGTCAGCACCTGGATCGTGACCGAATCGGGGATCCGATCCTCTTCGATGAGACGACGCACGAAATCGAATTCGGTCTGCGATGCGCTGGGAAATCCGACTTCGATCTCCCGGAAGCCCGCGGCCACGAGGACATCGAAGAGTCGCTGCTTGCGATCCCATCCCATCGGCTCGACGAGTGCCTGATTGCCGTCTCGGAGATCCACGCTGCACCAACGCGGCGCCCTCACGATCTGTTGCGACGGCCAGACTCGATCCGGCAGATCGATCCTCTCGAAAGGTTTGTAGCGACCATGGTTCATCACACCGGGGCGTGCGCCGCCGGCTCCCGCCTCGTTCTTCGTCGACTCGTTCATACTCATTTCATTCTCTCCTGCCCGATCCCGCCGTTCTCCGTCGATCGCTTCGGGTACGGGTCTCGATTCTCTTCCGGGCCGCCTTAACCGCCGCCCATCCCCTGAATCGAAGAGCCCTTAAACCGCAAAGCCCCCTCCGGCCGATTCGGCGGGAGGGGGCTTTGCGCTGTTGAGGTGTTGTTTTTCTGATCAATTCCGATCAGCGCGCGTCAGCTCCTCCCGCCCCGATAAGGAGCGATAGGGATAGACCACCCGATAGGAGGAGGCTTCTGGACGAGCCAGACACTTCTCTCTCGGCACCGTTGCCGAGCACCGTGGGCCACGACGAACGCGAATCGGTCAAATTTCCAGAAAACAACATGCTCATGGATGTACTCTACGGGTGAGCGCGCGTCAAGCTTGACTGGAGTTGGAGCCGGTGAGCGCATCCGAGGGTGCCGCCCGGATCCGGACGCGGGTTTGCCCCTACCCGACCGCCGTTAGGTCGATTCGTCTGCCCCAGCGTTTTCGAACTGCCGAGCGTGTCGCAGGCTCTCGGTCGAGAGCCGGATCCTCGTCGACAGTCTGACGAGCCGCCTGCCTCGCGACCGACACCAAATGGACGTCACGCAGGAGATCGGCGATCCGGAGTTCGGGTAGATGACCGGACTGCCTCGTGCCCAGGAAATCGCCGGGCCCACGGATTTCGAGATCCGCATCCGCAATCTTGAACCCATCTCTCGTCTGGGTCATCGCCCGGAGTCGCGCCTC
>CAWLAJ010000173.1:0-9015 GCA_963854795.1 Deltaproteobacteria bacterium UBA4427
CCGACGCGTCCGTGTCGGTCAATTCCCGGACGAAGCCGTCGTCTCGATCCGATAGCGCTCCGGACAACGAATGAAAAACACGGGTATGTAGGACGGCACTTCGTCGAGCAAGCGGATCTCGGCGATTCGTTCGGTGGCGATGCGCAAGGCGGTGTTGGCTTCGAGGCGACCTAGCGATGCACCGAGGCAATGGTGGATACCGGCGCCAAACGCAATATGCCGATTCGGGCTGCGGGCGATGTCGAACTCATCCGGTCGCTCGAAGTGGCGGGGATCGCGGCCCGCGGCGCCGAACAGGAGCAATACCTTTCGGCCCTCAGGAATCTTGACGCCGTGCAGTTCGACGTCCTTCACGGCGTGCCGAAAGAGTCCTTGATTAGGTGCATCGAAGCGCAGTGATTCCTCGACCGCGCTCGCGACCAGGGTCGGGTCTTCGCGAAGGCGCTTCCAGGCTTCGGGACGCTTTGCGAGTTCGAAGAACAAATTGCCGATGAGTCCCGTCGTCGTTTCGTTGCCGGCGACCAGCAATGACAGACAGAACGCGATCACTTCGGGCGTGTCGAGCTTCTCGCCCTTGGAATTTGGCCGCAGAAGCTTGGAGATGACGTCGTCGCGGGGGTCTTTCTGCCGCGCCTTCACGACATCGCTGAAATAGGCATTGAACTCGCGCTGGCTATTGCTGGGATCGACCTTGCCTCCGATTGCGCCGACGATGTCGTCCGACCACTTTCGAAAGAGCGTGCGATCTTCGCGAGGGACGCCGAGCATTTCTGCGATGACGACGACGGGAATCGGGATTGCGTATTCATCGATCCAATCCGCCTTTCCCTGCTCCAGGATTCGGTCAATACATTCATGGGCGAAGCGATCGACGAGTGGCTCGCACGCTGTCACGGCGCGAGGCGTAAAAGCTCGGGAGATGATCGAGCGCAGTCGGGTATGTTGCGGCGGATCTGATTGGAGAACCGACGCCACGGGACTCTCCACGCGCTGCGGGCTTGGTCCCCAGGTCGTGGAGAAGTGTTCCCAATCCTGAGTCGCCGTGACGACATCGTCGTAGCGGCTGAGCACGAAGAAACCGTATTTCTCGACTTCGTGGACCGGCGCTTCCTGCTGCAGTAGCCGGTAGTACGGGAACGGATCCGCGATGACTTCGGAGTCAAAAGGATCGTAGGCGTCGAGGGTCGCCATGGCCTCACGAGTCGTTCCCGGCATGATGCTCCTTGTAATCGAAAGTCTCGAACTCGGCGACGTGCGTGCCTGGTCGGGAACCTTCGCTTGTCGATGCTCTAGACGGCGAGCAGCAGCTTGCCGGTATTTCCGCCCTCGAAGAGCATCTTCAACGTCGTGCCGAAGTTCTCGATACCATGCTCGACGTGCTCGGGAAGCTTCAAGGTGCCCGCTCCGAGCCATTCAGCGAGTTGCGCTTCGGCCGCCCCGAACTGTGCGCCGAAGTGGCTCACCGCGAACCCCTCCATTCGCGCGTGTCTTTCGGCGAGTCGAAGATAGAGATTCGGACCGCGTACACCCTTCGACATGTCGCCGTGGTACTGCGAAATCGCGCCACAGATCACGACGCGCGCCTGCTCCCGGATCTGATCGAGTACGACGTCGAGCATCGGGCCGCCGACGTTGTCGAAGTAGACGTCGATTCCTTCGGGCGCGAGTTCGCGGAGACATTTGTCGACATCCTGGCCCTTGTAGTCGATCGCCTCGTCAAACCCCAATTCTTTCTTCAAATAGGCGCATTTGTCCGCTCCGCCGGCGATTCCGATCACGCGGGCGCCGTCGATTCGAGCGATCTGACCCGCGAGCGAGCCAACCGCACCCGCGGCTGCCGAGACGACGACGGTTTCACCGGGCTGCACATGTCCCACCTCTCGGATCCCGAAATAGGCGGTCAGTCCGGTCGTCATGCCTAGCACCCCGAGAGAAGCGATCATCGGTGCGCGCTTCTCGTCGATCGGCTGCACCATGATTTCCGGCAGCGTCGCGATTGTCTGAGCACCCAGTGGTGCCATCACGGCGTCGCCCGGCTCAAACCGGGCAGCTCGACTCTCGCGCACCCGACCGACGCCGAGGGCGGTAATCGTTCCGCCGATGGGAACCGGCGCGTGATAGGCAACCTCTTCGAGCGTCGTGCGAATGAACGCATCGATCGAGAGATGGGATACATCGATCCGAACCTGTCCTTCGTCGAGCGGCGCCAGTTCTTCCTCCTCGACACGAAAACACGAAGCGTCGGGGATGCCACTCGGCCGTTTCGCGAGGACCACTTTGCGGTTGATTTCCGTCGCCATGTCTACATGCCTCCACTGACACTGAGGATTTCACCGGTGATCCACGAGGATGCACGCGAGCAGAGGAAGAGTGCCGCTGCCCCAAGATCCTCCGGCGTACCGAGGCGACCCGCCGGTAGCTTCAGGTTCTTTTCGAGTGCAGGCAGATCATCTTCGCTCAGGCGAAGCGCCTTCATCATGATTTCAGTCGGTACGGCGCCGGGCATGATGCCGTTGACGAGGATTCTCGGGCCGAGCTCTGCAGCAAGCGTGGCGGTGAGCGAGTTGACGCCGGCTTTGGCCGCCGCGTAGTGGCCGCTGCCGGGAATCGGGCCAACGGCCGCCCTCGAAGAGATGTTCAGAATCCGGCCACCGTCCTCCATGTGCCGTGCGGCCACCACGCTGCAAAGCCAGACAGCGGTAAGATTCAGGCGCAGCGTGGCATCCCATTCCTCTCGAGGAAGTTTGGCCAGTGGTGACGAGACGGGGGAGCCACCCGCGTTGTTCACCCAGATGTCGAGTTTTCCGTACTCGTCGCGCGCAGCCTGCGCGAGTGCCTCGACCGCGTCTTCGTCGGTGACATCGGTCGTGACGGCGATTGCCTTGCCGCCGTCTTTGCGAATCTGTTCGGCGACGCGTTCGATCTCTTCTGTCCGGCGCGCGGCCAGAACGACCCTGGCTCCGGCGCCCGCGAAGACTCGCGCGATGCCTTCTCCGATGCCTCGGCCGGCGCCCGTGACCACCGCCGTGTCCTGCGATAGATCAAAGAGTTCGGGAACTTTCATGGAATCCTCCGTGTTGTCACGCCGAGTCAGGGACTTCCCGGGCAATAGGGCGACCTTCGGGGTGAGAGGCCACGGTAACACGGTCGCTCGAGCTTGCTTGACTCTCGCATCTGCGCAGAAATTGATCGCGACCTCGAATCGAAACCCGGATTGTGGGTGTCGGCTTGTTGGGAGTCATCACGCAGGCTCATCCCGCATCCTCGAAGGGCTCGCCTCATCCGCAGGGCCGATGCGCTTCGGGCGCTTCGTCATGGCGCGCGGTCGAAATTCGAAGGCCACGTTCTTGTCCGAAAAGGTTCGACGACGCTCATCCCGAGCTGAATCGGAAGACGAGGACGACCCAGCAAGGCACGGTCCGAGAGCCGGACTGGCTGGCCTCGACTATCGGGCGGGATTTAAAATGAGAACACGTACCAGAATTACATTTGAGGCCGCACAGAATCGACTCTGTCGCGATTTTGGGGGCTTCTTGGTACTGGAGTACCATTTAATACTGAGGCCGCGTAGAGGGCGTCTCAGAGAGAAGGCCCCAGTGGGGCCCCTCGTGGAAGGAATTCTCTCGGTCAACAATGGGTCGATCGGCCTCGAATCGGCGATCCAGGCGAGAAAATTAGACCCAGCGGATGGCAAGTGATCGTGAAACTAGACCGGGCTCTGATTTTCGAGCCCGTTTGGCCCGTCAACTCGCAGGTTTTCGTTGGAATGCGACGACGCGAGTTCCAAAACCGTCGATCGACAGCGTCTGACCCGGGCAAGTGCGGCTTGATGAAACGAAAAGCCTGGCTTGTCGCCGTTGCGCCACCGCGCGAGGATCATCGGATGAATGCCAACGAATCGTCGAGGAGGAGTTGCGGTGAGTGAAGCGCACCGATTCGAACCCGATCAGAGCTGGGCTCCACTCGAGGCGCGAATTTCAACGGAGACGAATCCTCGTCGTCGGCGGGTACTCGAGCAAGTGCGCGATCACATGCGCACCGAGATTGGTGGTGATCTCGATGGCTTGATGGCCACTCTGACGGATGAGCCTCGATATCACTTCTGGGGCGTACCCGTCGAGGGCGGACCAAAGGGACGCGAGGCTGTCGGCGAGTTCTATCGGCAGATGATCTCAGGCGGAGGCCACCGGTTCCACTTCGACATCGAGCGAATCGTGGTCGACGACGATACGGTCGTGACGGAGGGCAAGATCCACCAGAAAATTTCGACGACCGCGCTCCGTGCCTCGGGAATCGAAGAAGTGGAGGGCGAGCCGCTAGACGACGACACGACCTACATTTCGCAGACGCATATCGTCACGGTCTGGCCCATGGCCCCGGACGGGCGAATCATCGGAGAAGACATCTATTTTGGAAGCCCTTCCCTCGACAAGCTGAGGCGTCTGTAGCGAGACCCATCGGCCGTAGTGTCGCGGCATGCGGTGTCGCCATTCGCGATTGCGACGATTCTCGGGGCGGGCGGCGTGAGCGAAATCAGGATTCAGGATGTAGGCGTAGAACGAACACGGAGACACGTACGTGAAGTTCGGAATTCATCTACCGCAATCGGGTCCCGCGGCGTCGGCCGACGCGATCTCGGGCGGCGCGAAGCACGCCGAGGATCTGGGATTTTCGGATGTCTGGGTCAGTGATCATATCGTGTTGCCACGCGGCGCCCCGTATCCGCCGTCGTCTTATATTCTCGAACCCCTGGTCGCTTTGACCTGGGCGGCCGCTGCCACCGAGCGTGTTGGCCTCGGTACCACCGTTCTCGTACTTCCCTTGCGTCCACCCGTGCTGTTGGCAAAGATGCTCGGCTCGCTCGATATCATGAGCGGCGGACGCGTCATCGTGGGCGCGGCGAGTGGTTGGCTGAAGGAAGAGTTCGACGCACTCGGCGTGCCTTTCGAGGAACGCGGGGTGCGTACGGACGAGACGATCGATCTCATGCGGCAGTGCTGGGAGAATGATCCCATCGACACGGTGGCGACGGCCACCGGCGCGAAGCTCGTCGCGATGCGGGCGAAGCCGCAGCCGGATCGCCGCATATCGATCTGGATCGGCGGCCATAGCGAGGCAGCGTTTCGGCGCGCGATTCGAGTTGGCGACGGCTGGCATGGTGCCTTCCAATCGCCGGACAAGACGGCCGAGATGACAGCGCGGCTGCGCAGCGAGCGACCGGATCCAGATTCACTCTTCCGATGCGAGCGTCCTGGGATGCACTGCGGGACGATGCGAGCGACATCTCGCGCGAGCTCGATCAATTCATGGAAGCCGGAATCCAACATATCGTGGCGGAGCCGATCCAGCGCGATCGTGATTCATGGCTCCGCTGTGGCGAGGCGTTCGCGAAGATCTTCGAGCCGGTGATGTAGCGGACTGATCCTCCTCGACCGGTCTCTCGGATTTGCGAGACTGCTACACTCGCGAGTGTCCCTTTGCGCAGGAGGCGCGCAGGAGGTGTCGTGATGATCGAAACCAAGAAAACGTTCTGCCGCTTTTGTCATGTGTTCTGCGGGCTCGAGATCGATGTCGAGGAGGCTGAGGCATCGGGCCGCGGGCAGGCTCGTATCGTCGCCGTACGTGGCGACCGCGAAAACGAAGTGACGAAAGGATATACCTGTCAAAAGGGCCGCGCCGAAGTCGAGCGAATCTATCATCCCGATCGCCTCCTGACTCCGGAGCGGCGGGACGGCGACCGTTGGTCAAAGCTTCCGATTACCCAGGCCATCGACGAAGTTGCCGAACGACTCGGTGAAATCGTTGATCGCTATGGTCCGAATTCAGTCGCCGTGTACACGGGCTGTGGCGGACATCGAACCTCAGCGGGTGGACCATGGTTCGTGCAGAGATGGCTCAACGCCCTTGGGTCCAACAGGATGTACACGTCCTACACGATTGATTCGCCGAGTCTCACGATCGCCGGCAATCGACTCTTCGGCGCTCCTGTTCCCGTGAATCTCCTCGATGTGGATCGTGCGGACTGCGTGATGTTCGTGGGAACCAATCCGATCGCATCGCATCAGCTCAACATGGCCCAGTCCAGCCCGTCGGCTCGACTGAACGCGGGCCGCAAGCGTGGAATGAAGATGATCGTCGTCGATCCGCGGCGCTCCGACGTGGCGCGAAACGCCGATATTCATCTTCAGGTCAAACCGGGCGAAGACGCGACGCTGCTTGCCGCGATGATCAAGGTCATTCTCGACCGCAATCTTCAGGATCACGACTACGTCGAGCAATATGTGAGCGGGGTGGCCGAACTGCATGAAGCGGTCGGTCCATTCGATCTCGATTACGCTTCACGCCGCACAGGTGTCGCGCGAACTTCGATCGAAGCTGCGGCAGAGATGTTCGCGACCGCCGGCTCGGGTGCGGCGACGAGTGGCACCGGTCTCCACATGGCGGCACACCAGAATCTCGCGACGCAGCTCGTCATGACTCTGAACGCGATCTGCGGTCGCTTCGATCGGCCGGGCGGCATGAACCGCAACGAGGGCGCACTCGGGCGACAATTCGGCCCGGACATGGAAGCGATTCAGTTGCCGCCACCGCCGAAGACACGCATTCGGGGAATCTCGGCGATCAACGGCCTCTTCGGTTCCTATTTCGAGATGCCTACCAATACGCTTGCGGACGAGATCCTGACTCCTGGAGAGGGGCAGATCCGTGCGCTGATCGTGAACGGGGGCAATCCCGCACTCGTTCTCGCGGAGGAAGCCTCGGCGCGCAAGGCGCTCGAACAGCTGGATCTGCTTGTTGTGCTCGACCTCTTCCAATCGGCAACCGCAGCGCACGCCGACTACGTGTTCGGCGTGCGTCACCCGTTCGAACGAGTCGACGTCTCGAAGCTGATGGATGGCAACTACCCGTTTCCGTTCGGCCAGTACACGAAGGCGTTGGTAGATGGCCCGGAGGATACGATCGAGGAATGGGCGTTCTTCTGGGAACTCGCGACGCGACTCGGGATTCCACTGCGCATCGGGAGCCTCACTACCGAAACCAGGCCGACCACCGACGAGCTGCTCGATGCGATGAACCGACACGCTCGGTTGTCGCTCGACGAGCTGCGAAAATATCCGAGCGGTGTGGCGTTCGCCGAACGTCATACAACGGCTGGCGGCGTCATACCGAACATGATCGGTCATCGCGACAAGAAAATGGCGGCCGGCCATCCAGATCTGCTCGCCGAGCTCCGTGAGGTCCGAACCGAGCCGGTGGTGTCGGGCGGAGGCTATGCGCGCGACGAGCTTTACGATTTTCGGATGATCACCTATCGGATGAAGGAGGTGTACTGCACGCAGGGTCAGAACCTTCCGTCGCTCGCGAACAAGCGATCCTACAACCCGGTCCTGATGAACCGGAACGCGATGGAGGATCTCGGTCTGGTCGATGGAGACCGGGTCCGCGTCGAGAACGCGCACGGTCAGGTCGAGGGCTTCGTCGAAGCCAGCGACGACGTCGCGCCTCATACGATCGCGTTCGCGTTTGGCTGGGGAAATCCGAGCGATCCGCGACCCGCGAGCGAGAAGGGATCGAATGTGCAACGCCTGATCTCCGATGATCTGGATTTCGACAGCGTGACGGGTCTCGCGCGGCAGAGCGCGATTCCCGTCAACGTTCGCCCTTCGACTCTCGACTGATCGCGCAACGCACGATTCAGCATTCGTTCGACATCAGGCACGCTTCTTCGACTATTCAACAAGAATGATTGACTGGATTGCAACACGGAGGAATTACAATGAGTGGATTCGACAAAGATACGACTACTGACGAAGTGCTCGAAGGGATCGATCTGACCGGTCGCCGCATCGTCATCACCGGCACGTCGAGCGGCCTGGGCCTCGAGACCGCCCGTGCCATGGCTTCAAAGGGCGCGGCCATCACGATGTTGGCGCGCAGCGTCGAAAAGAACGAAGCCGCCGCCGCCGCCCTCCGCGACCAGGTGGCCGGGGCCGATCTCGAGACGAGAGAGATCGATCTCACGTCATTCGAGAGTGTTCGCGCCTGTGCCGAAGGAATCCTCGAAGCGCACGACCGGATCGACGTCCTGATCAACAATGCCGGTGTGATGGTCTGTCCGTTCTCGACCAACGCCGATGGTTTTGAGAATCAGCTCGTGAGCAATCATCTTGGCCATTTCCTGCTCTCGCTACTGCTTGCGCCAGCGTTGATTCGTGCCGCTCCGTCCCGGCTGATCGAACTCTCATCAGGCGCGCATGGGCTGAGTGGATTCGATTTCGACGATCCCAATTTCGAGCGTCGCGAATACAATCCATGGACCGCCTATGGGCAGTCGAAGACGGCCAACGCGCTCTTCGCACTCGAGTTCGATCGTCGACTCAGCGGCCGTGGCGTCTCGGCCTACTCGGTGCATCCCGGAGTGATCATGACCGAGTTGGGAAGACACATGACCCCGGAAACGATGCAGCAAATGCAGGAACAGGTTCGGGCACGAGCCGAAGCAACGGGTGAGCCTCTGCCCGATGCGCCACCGGAAATGGTCTTCAAGTCGGTCGAGGCCGGGGCCGCCACACAGTGTTGGGCGGCGACCGCGCCCGAACTCGATGGCCACGGCGGAAAATATCTGGCCGACTGTCAGGTCGCGACCGTGGACGGCGATGTCGCGGAGAGCGGTGTGGCGGCGCACGCCCAGGACCCCGAAGCGGCCCAGCGGCTCTGGGCGCTGTCCGAAGAATGGGTCGGGCAAAAGCTCGAGGCGTAGCGAGCGAGCTTGGGATCAGGTTGGATCAGCGATCCAACTGCCGTGAAATCCGAAGGGTACACGCGCTGGGATCTTGACCCGTGCGACTGGAGCGGCGTCGAAGTTGCTCGCGTCCGCGATGATCAGTTCGCTCTTGTCGGACGCCGCGTCGTAGACAAAGCTGAGAATCCAGCCATCGTCTTCAGCGGTGTCCGCTCCCGCGGCTGCCGCAAACACGGGCTCGCCCGCCTGACGACCCTTCCCGAGATCATGCG
>CAWLAJ010000174.1:0-8824 GCA_963854795.1 Deltaproteobacteria bacterium UBA4427
CGCCGCCGAGCCCGCAGACGGATAGCCCACACGCGAATCCATGTTAGTCGTCTTCGAGCAGCGCTTCCCGAAGATCAGCGAGACCGCGATCGATCTCATCCGCAGAGATGACGAGCGGCGGCGCGAGCCGTAAGACATTGTCGCCGGCTGAAATCACGAGCAAACCGCGCTCCCGACATCGCTCGATGACCTTGGCGGGCGCCTCGTTCAGCGCCAGCCCGCGAAGCAGTCCCCGTCCTCTCACGCCGCGGATGCTGTCCGTTCCGATTTCCGCTGCGATCGCTTCGAGGCCTTCTCCCAGGCGTTCGCCCATCGACTTCGCGTGATCGAGCAGGCCTCCCTCGACGAGTTCATCGATCACGACCTTTGCGACCGCACAGGCCAATGGGTTTCCGCCAAAGGTGGAAGCGTGCGTTCCGGGAACGAGTGCGCTCGCCAATTCCCGCGTCGTGCACATGGCGCCGATCGGAATTCCACCGCCGAGTGCCTTGGCCAGGGTCATGACATCGGGAATGACGTTCTCTTGTTCGTGCGCGAAGAGCGTCCCCGTCCGACCCATGCCGACTTGCACTTCGTCGAAGATCAACAGACAACCATTTTCGTCGGCCAACTCGCGCAGGCCCGAAAGGAAATCGGGATCGGGAACCCGCAAGCCGCCTTCGCCTTGAATCGGTTCGACCAGGATGGCCGCTGTCTTCTCGGAGAGAAGCGCTCGGACCGCTTCGAGATCGCACCAGGGCGCGTGATGTATCCCAGGAACCAGAGGTTCGAAGCCCTTCCAATAGGCGGGAGTTCCCGTCACCGATACCGTGAAAAGGGTTCGGCCGTGGAAGGCACCGTCGAAGGCGATGATCTCGAATCGATCCTCACCCCGATCTCGATGGATCTTGCGCGCCAGTTTCAGCGCGGCTTCGTTTGCCTCCGCACCGGAATTGCAGAAAAAGATCGCTTCCGCAAAGGAGTTGTCCGTCAGTCGTTCGGCCAGCGTGACCTGCGGTTCGGTCGTGTAGAGATTCGAGACATGCCAGATCCTCGCCGCTTGTGCTTCGAGCGCGGCGCGCAATTTCGGGTTGGCATGGCCGAGCGCGGCGGTCGCGATGCCGCCCATGAAATCGAGATAGCGATTGTCGTCGGCATCGTAGAGCCAGCATCCCTCACCGCGAACGATCGTGATGGGTTGCGGGGCGTAATTTCCGACGAGGACTTTCGATCCTCGCTTGGCGATCTCGGCATTGCTGGTCATGGCTGCGGACTTTCCGAACGGCGAATCCGTCGATTGAATTGAGGTCACGTAAAGAGAAGCCTCTACTATACGGACTCAGGGGCGGCCCTGCGAAGTCGCCGGCCCGCGGACGCCGTTGGGGGATCCGCGCGCCGCAGGGCTCCGGGCCCTGGTCAGAGCGCGCGCGTCGTTCCGACCGGATCTCGGGTCACTCGCCCTCGGACGCGATACGGCTGAACGGTCTTCTGGCGGCCCTTCAGGCGGACCTCGTCCAGGGGCTCACACTCGAAGGCGTGTTTGGCGAGTAGCCAGGTGGCTTCGCCGATTACGATCTCGCCGGGTTTTGCGACGGAGGACTCGAGCCGGCTGGCGATGTTGACGACGTCGCCAATCACCGTGTAGTCCTTGCGTTGGGGCGAGCCGATGTCGCCGACGACGACGCTTCCGGAGTTGACGCCGATGCGCATTTGAATCGGGCGTACACCCTCGCGAGTAGCGTTCAGTGTGGCGAGGGCTTTTTGCATGCGAAGCCCGGCTTCGACGGCACGCTCTGCGTGATCGGCCATGACGAGTGGCGCACCAAAGAAGGCCATCATGCCGTCGCCGCGAAATTTGTCGAGCGTTCCCTCCAACTCGAAGATCGCGCCCGTCAGGCGTTCGAAGATCTGGTTGAGAATCAAGATCACCTCGCCCGGCGGAAGTCGCTCGGCCATGGTGGTAAAGCCGGTGAGGTCCGCGAAGAGGATGGAAACTTCGCTTTCGTCGGCCACCATGGCGCCCATTCCGGCGCCCGGGGCCTCCAGGATCTTCTCGACGACGGCTGGCGAGCTATAGCGGGCGAGTCGCACGCGACGTTCTTGTTCGCGCTGGATGTCGTCGCGGAGAGCGGCTTGCTCGACCGCGATCGCGGCGAGCAGCGCCAGAATCGAGAGCGCCTGGAGTTGTGGCATGTCGAAGGGATGCGTCGTGGATTGTCGATCGACGTAGATGTATCCGCTGACGTTGCGATCCCGCAGCAGAGGTGCGCACATCGCTGAGTGGATATTCATCATGATCACGCTCTCGGCTCCCCCGAAGCGTGAATCGAGCGCCGTGTCCTTGATCAGGACCGCCTTCTTCTCGTCGATGGCGAGGCCGGCGATCTTCGTACTAATGGTGATCGCCGCGTCGGGAACGCCCTCACGATTGCGCATCGCCATCGGCTCGATCGAATCGGACCTCGGGTCGTAGAGACAGATGACGCCGCGTTCGACCGGAAGGTTGTCGAAGACGAGAGAGAGAATGCGGTCGAGGGTTTCGGCGAGGGTGGTACAGGAGAGCAGACTCTCCGCGGATTCGCTGACGAGCCTGAGGAGTTCGCCCGTACCTTCGGGACCCGCGGATCCTTCGGCGCCGAGACTGCCAAAGGCTTCTTTGTTGGGGAAGGAGGGCGGTTTGCTGGTGAGGTCGCCGGCGGCCTGTAGCAGATCGTCGAGTCCCTGGAGTTCGAGCACTTCCGTATGGCCACTCGACGCGGGTTTTTCGTCGAAGACGACGCGCGCTCGCGAGGCCCCGGACTCCGGGCCGATCTCGACGTGGATGCGGATCGTGCCGAGATCGATCCGGTCGCCATGACGCAGGACCTGATCGGTCACGTGAAAGGTGTTGACTCGGGACCCGTTCTTGCTGCCGAGATCGCGCAGGACCCAGCCTTCATCGTCGTGTGCGATCCGCGCGTGTTGACGCGAGATGCTCTCGTGTTGGAGGAGCAGGTCGCAGTCGGGGGCGCGTCCGATGACGACCGGTCGCGTGCCGAGCGTGAAGACCCGATCTCGCCCTTCGTGATTGAATCGAAGGCGGCAGATGATGCGATCCTCGCCGGTCAATCGAATGTCTCCATGGCCTTTGGGTGTGGCTGGAACGACGTGCGTTCCCTGTTCGTATCGGCGTCTCGCTTCGGTTGCTCAAGGCGTGGAGCAGGAGGACCCGGGTCGATCTGCACCGGGATTTCGCCCGAGAGACACGCGCCGAAGAGTCGATGCCGGTAGCATGCGATTCGATGATAGACGAAGCGATCGAAGACCCGGATCCGCGGGCGCGGCGTGTGCTGCTCGATGTTCTTTCCCTCGCGTTTCGTGACAATCCCATGAATGTGGCCATTCACGGCCCGCGCCCGCGGCGACGTGTGCGCGCGAATCGGGTCGGTCTGAGCGCGCTCGTACTCGACACGATGGGTCGAACCGTGATGCGCGTGATTCGCGACGAAAAGACGATCGTCGGCGGCTTCGTCGCGGTGCCTCCGGGTGAATTTCCCATCCCAAGCCCCAGTCTGCGTCGGCAGATCGGATGTCTGCTGGGTCAGGGCGGTCGAGCCATGGAGCGCTGGAGCGCTATTTCTTGCGAATTGGGTCAATATCACCCCAATGAACATCATTGGTATCTGGGTGTGCTGGGCGTGATTCCCTCGGCCCGGGGCCAGGGTCTTGGCGGGCGGCTGCTCGAGGAACTCGGTCGCCTGATCGCCACCGATCCACATCCTCTCTATCTCGAGTCCGATCGCGAGCAGAGCGTGACCTTCTATCTCAGTCGTGGCTTCGCAGTTCGACAGCGGACGATCCTCGATGGCGTCCAATGTTGGTGTCTGGGGCGCGGATTCGCTGGCGAAAATGGTGATCTATGCGATTCTGTTCGCGAATTCTGAGTCACCGCTTCGAATCTCCCCCCGCCAGATTCCGATCCCCCCAAAGACAGAGCCCATGGGTTCGAGTCGCAGGTATGCATCATGAGCACACCGCCTCTATCGGGATCCGGATCGGGAAAACGCTCTTCGCCCGGAGCGCCGGCGCGTTCCAGCGCCTCCCCAACCCCAGACCCATCGCTCGTCGGCGGTCACCTCGACCCGAGTGTCCGCCCGCCGCTTCGCGCAGATGATGGCCGACTCGCTCGCGGTCGGCGCAGCCGAGCCCGCATTCGCGAAGCCGCGAATTCGCTCTTTCGCGAGCGAGGGTTCGACGGCGCGACGCTGCGTGCGATCGCTGAACGGGCGGGAATGGGCGCGAGTTCGATCTATCGCCACGTCCAGAGCAAAGAAGAACTCTTGATCGAAGAGCTGACCGAGATGCAGGAAGAAGCGTGGACGCAATTTCGTGCGGTCGACGATCGCAATCGTCCCACCGCGGATCGCTTGCGCGAGTTCTTCACTGTCCAGCACGAATTGCTCGTGAAGGATCGCGACCTGACCACGATCGCGCTTCGTGCGACGACCAAGACCGAGGCGCGGGTCGCGAAGCGTGTTCTCAAGCTCTATGACCGAACCATCGGTCTCTTGATGGAGATCCTGCAGCGCGGCCGAATGAAGCAAGATCTCGCAAAGGACGTCGATGTCCTCGAAGCGGCTCGCCTGCTCTTTCACCTCACCAATGGCGCGCGCATTCCCTGGGCCAACGGAATGGTGTCCGACGACGCATGTCTCGCGTCGATTCATCAGGGCGTCGATCTACTCTTTCGTGGCATCCGAGCGGATTCCGATTAGGTCGGAATCGGTCGAGAGTTTCTTCTCCAGTTCTTCGAGCCAACTCTCATAATCCTCGCCCGTCCATGCGCGGTAGTCGCTTCGTGCGAAGGCCTGGGCATTTCGATGGTAGACCCAGGCATTCTTCCGATTGGCGCGCGCGGAGTCGCGTTCGGCGATCTGTTTCGCGGGGACTCCAGCGATGACGGCGCCCGGCGCAAAGACGCTGTCTTCCCGAATCATGGTCGAACCGGCGATGATCGAGCCCCGGCCGATCTCGGCTCCGTCCATGATGACCGCATTGATTCCGACCAGGCAATCGTCGCCGATCTTGCAGCCGTGAATCGTGGCGTGATGGGTGATGGAACAGAAGTCGCCGATCTCGGTCGCGTTGGTGAACCCGATATGGATCATCACGAAGTCTTGAATATTCGTATAGCAACCGATGCGAACATGTTGAGCTTCGGCGCGGATGACAACATTGGGCCAAATCGACGATTCTGGCCCGATTTCGACCTTTCCGAAGATCTGGGCGGTTGCCGCGACGAAGACGCTTGGGTCGATTTCCGGTGACTCACTCATGGTTTGTACGCTTCGACTCTCGTTTCATGGTCGATTACGGCGACGCGGTAGCCGGTCCTTTCGAACAGGTCGATCAAGCCATCTTCGGCGACCAGATGCAAGGCGCCGACCGCGGCGAAGACGACCTCGCCTGCACGATCGGGGTCGTCCAATAGTGACCGAAACGTCGCCAGCCAACGTCGGTTTCGGTCGCCCAGGATGATCTCATAGAATCTCTCGAACTCGGGCATCTCGTCGATGCCTTCTCGCGTGAGCTCTTCGAGAAAATTCTCGTTTCCGTTCTTCCACGCTTCGGCAAGCGCGAGGATTTCCTCGACGGCGTTGTCGAGCCGGCCCACGGTGTCGCGCAACATCAGGTCTTGCAGACGCGGATCGATCTCGTCGAGCATGCGAAGCTGTTCGTCGAAGGTCTCGAGCGCGAGAACCGGGCGGGCGGCTCGGGCGGCTCGGATGACGCTCTCGGCGGCCGCTTTGGAAGACAGACCACTTCGCTGCGTTGCGGATTCGATGAGAATCATGGCGATGTACCAGGGTTTGAGCCGCCTCCGGGCGTTTGCGGGCAGACCCATTGACGCCAGGAGCTCATCATTTTCAGCCAATAGCTTCGCCGTTTCCGGACTGACGAAATCGTCGATCTCCCTTCCGGATTGAATGACGACGAGATTTGAGAGCAGGGTGCCGACAGCATCTTCACTGATTTGATCCAGGTCGACCTCGAGGACGAAGGAGTCGGCGCGTTCGAGGCCGTCTCGCAGGGCCTTCGAAAATTCCCAGCCTTCGATCGGACCGATATGAATCGTACCCATGAGCAGGATCGTCGCTCCCCGGCCGCCGTCGATTCGGTAGAACGGCGGTCGCGCGACGTCGGCCACACTTGCCAGCGCTTGGGGCTGCGTCGCGTCGGGATGCGGCTCGGAGGCACAACTCGAAAGGAGAAGGGCAAGCGCGGTGCCGAAGGCCGTCCAGACTCCGACTCGACGGCTCGTCAAGATCAATCCCATCGCGATTCAATCCCTCCAGCGACTGAGTCTATCGACCACGTCACCACGTTTGCTACGGAATGGCGACGAATCTCGCCGTATCATGGACCGCGACGCCAGCGACGTCGGGCGTGAACTCGAAAATTCGAGGTAAGAATGAAAGCTGTCGTGGCCGGTCGCCTGATGGAACCCTCGTCGCTCGAAGTCGTCGAATGCGACGCTCCGAACCTGGCCGCCGATGGGATTCGCATCGACGTGCGTGCGGCGGGCTGCAACTTTTCAGACATCTTGATGCTTGCTGGCGACTATCAGGTGAA
The DNA here is from genome assembly GCA_963854795.1 of Deltaproteobacteria bacterium UBA4427. Classification (GTDB taxonomy): domain Bacteria; phylum Myxococcota_A; class UBA9160; order UBA9160; family UBA4427; genus UBA4427. Next base: position 6,592 of record CAWLAJ010000174.1, read on the forward strand.
ACCGGCTCTTCCCTTCATTCCAGGCAGTGACGTGGCCGGGATCATTCGCGAAGTGGGTGCCGCCGTTTCGCCGAAATGGTCGGTGGGCTCGCGCGTTCTGGCCCGCTGTGGCCTGGGCGGCTTCGCCGAAGAAGTCGTGGCCCCCGCGTCCGCGGTCTATCCGCTTCCCGATGCTCTGTCCTTCGAGGCCGGAGCTGCGCTTCCGACGGTCTACCCGACTTCCTATGCGGCCCTGGTCTGGCGGGCACCGCTCGGGCGGGGTGAGACCCTCCTGGTTCACGCGGCGGCCGGTGGCGTCGGGCTGTCGGCTGTGCAGATCGGAAAGTCGCTCGGCGCGCGCGTGCTGGCGACCGCGGGCGGGGAGCAGAAATTGGAAGTCGCGCGCCAAGCGGGAGCCGACGTGTTGATCGACTATCGCAAGGAGGATTTTGTCGCTCGCGTCATGGAGGAAACCGACGGTCGCGGGGCGGATGTCATCTATGACTCGGTCGGCGGAGAAACCACGGACCGATCACTGAAATGCATCGCCTGGAACGGCCGCCTACTCGTCATCGGGTTCGCGAGTGGAACCATCCCTGAAATCAAATTGAATCGCGTATTGCTGAAGAATATCTCGGTCATCGGGTTGCATTGGAGCGCCTACCCGGAACGTGAGCCCGAGAGAATCGACGAGTGTTTCGAGGGGCTCTTCGAGATGGCGGATCGGGGCGCCATCGAGCCACTGGTCTCGGCCTGCTACCCGCTCGAAGAGGCGGGGGCCGCCCTGGAAGCGCTGGCGACTCGAAAGACAGTCGGGAAGATCGTGCTGATTCCCTGATCGGGCGAATCGCCCAGAGGGCTGGATTCCGACTTCAACTCAGACAGGGCGCCCCTTTGCAGGGTCGACCCAACGAGAAGGGGCCGGCCTCCACTGCGGGTCCGGCCCCTGATCTCATGACTTCGCCGGAACGACTATTTCGACGTGACGGCTTCGTCTCCATGCTCACCCGTTCGTATCCGAATTGCGTCTTCGACGGGCAACACGAAGATCTTTCCGTCTCCGATCTTGCCCGTCTGACAGGCTTCCTGAAGGGCGACGACGACCTTCTCCGCTTGATCGTCGGCGACAACGATTTCGAGCTTCAATTTGGGAAGGAAATCGACGACGTATTCGGCGCCCCGGTAGAGTTCGGTGTGTCCCTTCTGCCTGCCGAATCCCTTGACCTCGCTCACGGTCAACCCTTGGATACCGGCCTTTGCGAGCCCTTCCTTGGCTTCGTCGAGTTTGAAGGGTTTGATGATGGCTTCAATTTTCTTCATGATCGAGTCTCCAATACGAGTTCCGAAAGCGGCCCCTCTTGGGGGCCGCTCAGGGTTCTAGGGTTCAGCTAGGGCTAGGGCTTTCGGCAAGTCGACCTTCCTGCAGGCCAGCGGCAGCGAATGCGCCGCCGCCCGCCTCATCCGTGAAGCCTGGGGATCCAGAGAGGTCGTAGGCATGCATGCCATGCTCACTGAGATCGAGACCCTCGAGTTCTTCCTCAGGTGAGACGCGCAACCCGATTGTCGCCTTGAGAGCCAGGAAGATCGATGCTGCACAGAGGGTCGTGAAGGCCGCATAACAGAGGACGCCAAAGGCCTGGATCAACAGAGTGTGTTCTGGGTTCGTCGAAAAGATCCCGACAGCCAGGGTTCCCCAGATTCCGCAGGTGAGATGAACCGAGACCGCACCGACCGGATCGTCGATGCGGATCTTGTCGAAGAAGATCACCGAGCCGACGACAAGGCCGCCTGCGATCATTCCAACCAGGATCGCGCTCATCGGATTGATCACGTCCGCACCGGCCGTGATACCGACGAGTCCCGCGAGAATGCCGTTCAGGGCCATTGAGAGGTCGGGCTTCGAGCTGATGAAGGTGTACGCAATCATGGCTCCGATTCCGCCTGCCGCGGCGGACAGACAGGTCGTCACGAGCACAAAGGAGGTCGCGGCCGGATCGGCAGAGAGCACCGATCCGCCATTGAAGCCGAACCATCCGAGCCAGAGTAGGAAGACACCCACCGTCGACAACGGCATCGAGCTCCCGGGCAGCGGATGAATCTGCCCATCCTTCCCGAATTTGCCCAGACGCGCGCCGAGGATCAACGCGCCCATCAGGGCTCCCCAACCACCGACGGAATGGACCAGCGTCGAGCCGGCAAAGTCGTAGAAGCCCGCGCTATCGAGGAAGCCACCGCCCCATTTCCAGGAGCCGGC
>CAWLAJ010000175.1:0-8822 GCA_963854795.1 Deltaproteobacteria bacterium UBA4427
ACGGGGCTTCGCTCTTGGATTCGCTTCGGTCTGCAAATTGGGCTCCCCCTGTCCAAGCTAGCAGCCGCCGCACGGTTCGAGGAGAAATCGGATTGGCACCGGATCGCCGACTGCTTCCCATTCCCACGCCAGAAACGAGGCATTTCTGGGAAGGCACCCGTCAGGGAGAGCTCCGGCTGCAGCGCTGCCTCGATTGCGCCCACGTCTATTTCCCGCCGAGGCCCTTCTGTCCGAGTTGCGCACATCGCGAGGTCGAGGTGTTCAATGCGACGGGGCGGGCTTCGCTCTACAGCTATGTCATTCACCATCGCTCGGTACCCGGGCATGAGGCGCCATACGCGATCGCGGTCGTCGAACTCGAAGAAGGCCCACGCATGATGACGAATATCGTCGACTGCGAGCAGACGCCGGAAGCCCTCGTCCTGGATATGCCACTCGAGGCTCGATTCGAATCGGTGAGCGAAGAAATTTCACTACCGCTCTTTGCTCCACGCGAGCCAGGACCGGGGGAATAGAGCCATGCGCTGTTCGGTCGCCATCGTAGGCGCTGCGGAAACCACCGAGCTCGGCAAGCTGCCCGAGACCAGCCAGATCCAGCTTCATGCCGACGCCGCACTCAACGCGATGAAGGATTGCGGTCTAAAACTCGAGGACATCGATGGCATTGCGACCGCCGGTGAGTCCCCGACCAGCCTCGCGCACTATCTCGGCATCGTGCCGAATTGGGTCGACGCGACGACCGTGGGCGGCTGTTCGTTCATGCTCCATGTACGCCATGCAACGGCGGCCATCGAGGCGGGGCATTGCGAGACCGTCTTGATCACGCACGGTGAGAGTGGCCGTTCCCGGGTCGGTCGGGGCGGCTATGGCAGGAATCGCGCGAGCCTTCAAGGCCAGTTCGAGTTGCCCTATGGGCCAATGGGTGCGCCCACGCTCTTTACACTGCCCGTCCTCCGCTTCATGAAACAATACGACGTTCGCATCGAAGAAGTCGCCATGGTCTCGGTCATTCAACGCGAATGGGCCGCCATGAATCCGCGCGCTTCCTTCCGCGATCCGATCGACGTCGATGACGTTCTCGAATCGAAAATGATCGCCTACCCCTTCCGCAAGCTCATGTGTTGCCTGGTCACGGATGGCGGCGGAGCACTCATCCTAACCAGCGCCGAGCGCGCCAAGGACTTCCCGACACGACCCATCTACGTCGTAGGCTCCGGCGAAAGCGTCGAGACGCCGATGGTTTCACAGATGGAAGACTTCGCGACTTCGCGCGCCTTCAGAGTCGCCGGCCAGCGCGCGTTCGAGTCGGCGGGCATCCGGCCTCGCGACGTCGACCATCTGATGATCTACGACGCCTTCGCCCATCTCCCCCTCTTCGGGCTCGAAGATCTCGGATTCGTGGGACCCGGCGAGGCCGCCCGGTATATCTGGGAACGAAATACGGCGCCCGGCGGCGAGCTTCCGCTCAACACCAACGGCGGCGGACTCTCGTACATGCACTCGGGCATGTACGGAATGTACGCATTACAAGAAAGCGTCCGCCAATTGCGCGGAAACGCTCCCGCCCAGGTCGATGGTGCCAAGGTCTCGTTTTGTCTCGGCGTCGGCGGCATGTTTGGCGCGAGCGGCGCCGTCGTGCTCTCGAACGAAATCCTCTGAACCGACTCCCCGGATCAGTCGCCGTCTTCCGGCTGTGAGCCCGGGAATTTCATTCCAGGCAATGCCAGTCCGAGCAGATCGCGTTTCTCGACGATATTCTGGGTACGATGCTCGATCATCTTCTCCCAAGGATGGGTGAGGATGTAGAATTACCGCTCCTTGATCGCGGCCGCGACCATGCCGCCCACCACTTTTGGATCGAGGCCGGTCGATATCGCGTCCTCGACGAATTTTCTCAAGACATTGGAGAGGGGGCCGTCCGCGCCCGGAGATTCGCGCGGCGCCTCGGGACGATTGCGCTCCGACTCGGCGATCCTCGTCCTGACCCATCCCGGGCATAACACGGACACGCCGAGTTTGGGCGCGTGCTGTGCGAAATCGGTAAAGAGACCTTCGCTCAGAGCCACGCAACCGTGTTTGCTGACACCATAGGTTCCGCCCCCGCTGATCAGGCCCGCGATCGAAGCCGTGTTGACGACGTGCCCTTCATCGCCCCGTTCGATCATGATCGCGACGAAGCTGCAAATTCCGTGCAATACGCCTAGCAAGTTGACGCCCATCACCCAATTCCAATCGTCCAGCGAACGCTCCCAGGCCGGCCCAGCTTCGCCTGCGACCCCGGCGTTGTTACAGAGCACGTGTACCGCCCCATACGCATCGAGCCTTCGCCGGGACATCGACGGATTTCTGATTCGAGACATCGCAGATCGCGCCGACCACGTCTCCACCAGCCGCTTTGAGTTCAGCGACCGTCTTGTCGAGCGCATCGCGTTCGATGTCGCCGATCACGACCTTCATCCCCTCGTCGAGAAACGCCTCGGTCATGCCGCGCCCGATCCCGCTGGCGCCGCCGGTCACGACGGCCACGCGTTCGTTCACTTCCATGTCATTCCTCTATCGATTGTCTGCTCGCCTGCTTGCCGCAGCAGGACCTCTAGTTGTAACCGATGTCACGACCTCCGCACGAGCCTGAATTTCGTTCGAGAAGGTCGACCGAGCTCGGCTGGAAGCCGTATGATTGGACCAGGAGGCAGGGAGATGGAAAAGATCAGACAAGTGAACATTCATGGACCGGGCGATGTCCGGCTCGACGAATCCTCGATGCCCGAGCCGGGACCCGGCGACGTCCTCGTTCGGGTCATGGCCTGTGGGATCTGCGGGAGCGATCTCGGATACGTCAAGGTTGGGGGGTTGGTTCGACCGACTTCACAGCCGATGCCGATCGGTCACGAGTTCTCGGGCGTCGTCGAGTTCGTGGGACGCGATGTCAGCGGCATCGAAAATGGCCAGCGCGTCGTCGTGAATCCGCTCGGCGCCGGAAATCAAATCGGCAACGGCGGCAGCGAAGGCGCATTCACTCCCCATCTCCTGGTTCGCAATGTCGCGAACGCAGAGGAAGGCACGAACGGGTCATGCATCATTCCCATTCCCGACTCCCTCTCCTTCGAGTTGGCAGCGCTCACCGAGCCTCTCGGTGTCGGGATGCAGGCGGTCAATCGAGCGAATGTCACCCAAGACGATCGCGTGGTGGTCTTTGGCGCCGGTCCGATCGGCCTGACCGCGATCGCGACGATGAAATACCGCGGAATCGAAGACGTCATCGCGATCGATCTCTCCGATACGCGACTGGCCCTCGCAAAGTCGATGGGGGCGCGACACACGCTCAATCCAGATCGGGATTCAATCTGGCAAGAGATACGGAAACTGCACGGGACGTCGGACGTCTTCGGGGCGGAGATGGCGGGAACCAACGTCTATATCGAAGCGACCGGCTCGTCCCCGATCATCGGAGAGATCTTGAGGTCGGCAAAAAGGGAAGCACGCCTCTCCATCGTGGGCCTGCACCGTGCCGAAGTTCCCGTGAGTTTCATGCTCGTCATGATGAAACAGCTGACCATCGTCGGCTCGCTCGCCCAACCCGACGACTGGAACGACATGATCGAGTTATTGGTCGACTCGGATATTTCAGAGATGATCACTCACCGCTTTTCCCTCGATCGATTCCCCGAGGCCCTGGCGACAGCTCAAGATCCCACCGCCGGCGGGAAGGTCATGATCGACCTGAGTGAATCGTAGGGAGCCGACGAGCCCTCAGCGTAATTCGACCCGCCCACGCGGTGTGTCCAGGGTCGCCACCAGGGCGACCTCGTCGGCCTTCGAGACCGGGAGCGAAGCGCCTAACACGGTGAGTTGCAAATCGACGGATCCCGGATCTGGATGTTCGCCGCGAAGCCCGATCAGATGACATCCCTTTGCCGCGCCGGACGAGGGATGAGGCGAGTTTCCCCAGTCGATCAAAAAGGGAACGAGCCCCTCGCCGCCGGGCGTGGCTCGAATCGTCAAGCGCCATTCCAGCCGTTCGCCCGAAGGCGTGACGCGGCTCATGGGAAGGACCCGACCGACCTCGAAGTCGCCGGCTCGGGCGATTTCGATTCGTTTCTCGAGATCGGATTCTTTCGCGGCCCAGGCCACGAGACGCGCCGCAGACAGCGAATCGATGCCGAAGGGCCGAGGCGAGGACGGCTCGTCCTGCTTTTCATCGGGGCCGATCAATTCGAGATAGGACTCGTCTTTGAAGGAGATCAGGGCGTTGCGCGTACCGAGGCCGACATGGCTTCCACCCTTCGAAGCCCGTACGCCGAGGCGCTGCTCCAGATCGTCGATCGCGGCTTCGAGATCCGGCGCCGCGTACACAATGTGGTCGATTCGGAGTGCGTCTATCTTCATCCTCTCTTTTCCTTGCTCCCGGTTACGGGATAATGACGGTCTTTCCGAAGATCTCCCGATCTTGCATCGCTCGTTCGGCCTCGCGAATCTCCGCTAGCGGCACAACCCGATCAATCACCGGAAGCAGCGTCTTCTCCTCGGCGTAGCCAAGCAGCGTCGTGATGTCTTCGCGTCGCCAGCCGTTCGATCCCATCAGATTGTGTTCGAAGGTCCAGACATAACGCACATCGATCTTCTCTTCGAAACCCGCCGTAGCGCCACAGGTGACCAACCGCGCGCCGACTTTCATACAGCGCGTCGAATCGACCCAGGTTCCGCCACCGGTGCTATTGATCACGACGTCGACGCCGCCCACCCCGAAGACGCGCGGCTTCCCAACGATCTCCCAGACTGCCTCGCGCATATCTTGTTCGACATAGTCGATGACGTGATCCGCGCCGAGCACGGTCAGCCGATCCAATTTGCCTTCAGTGCTTGCACAGGCGATGACGGAAGCGCCCAACATTTTCGCGATCAAGACACAGGCCGTACCCACGCCACCGGACGCCCCCAAGATCAAGACCGTCTCCCCCGCCTGCACGCGTCCGCGGGTCACCATCATGCGATGCGCCGTGGCGTAGGCGAGCGGAATTGAGGCAGCCACTTCGAAGGGGACGGAATCCGGAATCGACACGAGTTGCCCAGCATGGGCCAGGCAATACTCGGCCCGTCCGCCGTCAAAAGCCTCGCCGTTCATCCCTCGCGTCTCGAGTGTCGGCAACGGGTCGACCAGTACGCGCTGGCCAACCGACCAACCCTCGACGCCTTCCCCGAGCGCGTCCACCTCTCCAGCGATATCGGATCCGATGATGAGAGGGAGCGAAAGCTTCACACCCGGCATTCCCTGCCGGCTGAAAATATCGTGATAGTTCAGCGAACAGGCACGGACGCGCAACCGAACCCAGCCGCTCCCGGGTTCGGGATCCGCGTAGTCCTTCTCGAGGATGATATTCTCAAGAGGTCCATGTTCATAAACGACGGCGGCACGCATGGCACCCCTCCTTGCGTCAGAGCGATCGAGACGAACTCGATTCCTAGGCTGGACTTTGAGCCGGCGACTCCATCTACCCCATCGGGTAGAGAATCTCTCGAGTCACCTGATTGACCGCCTTCATCACTGAATCGTCCAACGTCAAATCGCTCGCAGCGAAGATTTCCGGTAGTTGATCTTCGTGAGAGACCCCCACGATCGTCGAGGCAACGAAGTCGTGCTGTTTGGACCAGGCGGTCGCCAGGGTCACGACCGACATTTCGGCTTCGGCCGCGATCGCCATGAAACGTTCGGTCGAGGCCAGCGATTTCTGGTTGACGAATCGCTGGGACATGATGGCCTGACGACCTCCCATCTCGATATACCTCGAGAACCGTGCTCCATGCGGCGTCTTTCCGCCCAGGTATTTGCCGGACAGAACACCCCCCGCGAGCGGGGAATAGGGAATCAAGCTCACACCTTCATGACGACACACCTGGGCCAGCTCGTCTTCAAAGCGTCGGTTGTTCAGGCTGAAGTTGTTCTGGATCGTCTGGTAGCGAACCTTTTCGAGCCGACTCGAAGCCTCGAGACTCTTCATCAGACCCCAGCTCGATTCATTGCTGCAACCGATCACCCTGACTTTTCCTGCGCGCACCAGTTCGTCCAGCGTCTCGATCGTCTCGTCGTAGCCGGTTCCATGGTCGGGCCAATGCGTCTGGAAGAGGTCAATATAGTCGGTACCCAGCCGTTCGAGGCTGGCTTCGATCGCTCGCGTGATGTTATGTCGATCGACGGCGGTCATGCCCGCTCTTTGCGACGCGGTCACCCAGCCATGGCTGGGCCCACAGACCTTGGTCGCCAGAATGATCGCGTCGCGGTCCTTCGTCTTGAGCCATCGACCGACGATCTCCTCGGTCCGACCGACCCATTTCACGTCTGGGGGAACCGGATAGTTTTCGGCCGTATCGACGAAGTTGATACCGATCTCGAAGCTTTGATCGAGGATCCGAAGAGACATCTTCTCGTCGGCCTGGGATCCGAATGTCATTGTCCCCATACAAATGTCGGAGACATAGATCGAGCTCTTGCCGAGGCGTTTATGCTTCATCGTCGATCTCCAAAGACGGTTGCCGCACGAAGATACCAGCTGCTCCGCCAGCAGACAGGCGCGGAATTCGATGCTCTCGCGGAATGACAATCCAACCACACGTCCATCTTGGCGACGGCACGGGGGTCAAAACGCGGGCTTGGAAGAAAAGGTCAGTGCGACACCGCTGCTCGGATGAAGAAAACCCAACTCCGAAGCATGGAGCTTCAGCTGACCGGGCCCGGTGCCACGCCCGTACAAGGGGTCCCCGACAATCGGTGTTCCGAGACCGAGTTCGTGAGCCGCGTGGACTCGCAGTTGGTGCGTCCGGCCGGTGAGCGGGACGAAGCAGACGCGCGTCAACCCGTCCTCGACCGCAATCTTCTTCCAATGTGTTATGCCGACCTTGCCGTGAATCGAGTCGTGAATTTGATACGGTCGATTTTCGACGTCGAGACGGAAGGGCAATTCGATTTTCCCGCCCTCGCCCACGATGATCCCTTCGAGAAGCGCGAAATAGCGCTTGCGAATTTCGCGTCGCTGAAATTGCATCGAGAGCTGCCGATGCGCCGCGGAATTGCGCGCGACCACCAACAGTCCGGACGTATCCATGTCGAGGCGGTGTACGGCCGGTTGCTCGGGGCAGCCGGGATACATGGCACGCACACGCTCCGCCACACAGTCGAGCTTCTCCGGCCCGCGGCCGGGAACCGAGAGCATCCCGCTCTGCTTGTCGACCACGACGAAGTCCGGATCTTCGTGGACGATCTCGAGTCCTCGGTCCGTCATTCGTCGAGCCCACAGAGCATGAAGCCCAGGATCGGTCGGCATCGCGCCTCACAGCTCGGGTAGAACTCGCCGGATACCCGACTCGCCACCCTGGGTGGACGGTCGCCGACGTCAGCATGCGCCACGTCGCCTGAACCGCCGTCCCAGTAGAACTCGGCGAGTCCGAGAGGTCGCAAACCCTGGCGAGCCGCGTGGTTGAGTAGCTTAGGCGCACAACACTCGCCGATGCCGCCGGGAATCGGCGTCCCGGGCCAGATCGCATCGGCGAGGCGACGTTCGTCGCCCCGAAAATTGCGGAAGCGGTACGCCTCGATCATTTCTTCCCAGAGTGTCTGGGACACGACCTTTCGTCGCTCGTGAACTTCGGTGTGCGCAATCAAGTGGGCGTCCAGACCGGACATCTGCTTCGTCATCGCCTTGATGTCCTGTTGCGCGGGGAGGATCATTTTTTCGTAGACACTCGCAGCGAGAATGGGCGAAACCCAGCCGTCGATCTGACGGATGCCGTCCCAAAGCGAGGAAAACGCGCGCAGGACGATGACGTTCCCGGCTTCGTCTTCGCATTCCAGCACACCGAACATGTTGCCCCGCCCACGGGCAAACAGATTCGCAAAGGAGAGACGCGGATCCGCCTGATCCGCTGTCACCCGGTAGTCGAGGCGTCGAATCTCTTCGAATTCGCGCATCATCTCGAGCGCATGAGCTCGCGCATTTCCCAGCGGCAAGGCGTGCCGCCGCCGGCAGCCCCAGCAATCGCCGAAGGTGCCGGCCGATTCCGGTTCTCTGGGTTCGGCTGTCTCGGAGGAGTTGTGCGACATGATGCTCATGGATTGGGAAAAATGGATTAGCACCTCGCAACACCAGGCGACAGTCCAGCGCGCTGGGCGAGTCGTGGGCTAGCCTTCGGGCGTGGTATCGCCTCGACCCTCAACCCAGGAGCGCCTTCCATGATCCTTCTGAACCCCAGCCGCCTCGAACGTACCTACCAGGACGAGCGATCTGCCGAAGTGATGCGGCAGACCGTCGAGTTCTTCGAGCGCAAGGGAAAGACACGACTGCTCACAGACTACTATGACCACAGCTGGTATGCCGATTTCCTGGACTACGCGAAAGATCACCGCCTGCTCGCCACCATGTGCACACCCGAGGTCGAGAGCGCGAGCGATGGCCGTTGGGATACCTGGCGGATCTGCGAGTTCGCGGAAATTCTCGGCTTCTACGGCCTGAATTACTGGTATACCTGGCAGGTCTCCGTGTTGGGCCTGGGTCCGATCTGGATGAGTTCCAACCAAGAGCTCAGGCAGCGCGCCGCAAAGGCGCTCGAGGCGGGTGGCATCTTTGCCTTCGGATTGTCGGAGAAGTCTCATGGAGCCGACATCTATTCGACCGACATGGTGCTGACGCCGAACGCCGACGGCGACGGTTGGCAAGCAAACGGCCGGAAATACTATATCGGCAACGGCAACAAGGCTGCGATCGTGTCGACGTTCGGTCGGATCGAGGGCAGCGACGACTACGTCTTCTTCGCGGCCGATCCCAGCCACGACG
>CAWLAJ010000176.1:0-8773 GCA_963854795.1 Deltaproteobacteria bacterium UBA4427
GACATAACCCACCAACGCCTGAACCTCGTCCGCTCGACTGCCGTTCGCGAGATCGAAACGTCGGAAGTCGACTTTGAACACGACTTCGGGGATCGGCTTGAATTGCAGGCCCGCAACGTAGAGGTCAACGTCCTTGCTCTTGTCCCGCGCGAATCCCAAGTTCGAAACATCTCGCTGGGTATCGTATTGCTCGAATCTGAAATAGGGCTCAAGCGACATTCGAGTGTCTTCGAGTACGCAGGGGAGGACGTCGTAGGCTACTTCGACATACCAACCACGCATTCGATGGGCGATCGCTTCCGTCGGCATATTGCCGAGGACTCGTGAGAGTCGCCCCGCTTCGTCGACGAAGGCCTCCGACCAGAGGGCTCTCAGACTGGCTCCCTGTCCCTTGTATTGCGCATGTACCTCGTAGATGGTCGTCTGGGCGTCTGGCAGATCTTCGCCGGCGACATCTTCTTCTTGCCCCGATTGACCCGTATAGACCGATCCACCCACGAGCAGCCCGGGAGCGACATCGACGTCGACGCGCCCAACGACAGCGAAGTCATTCGCGAGAGCTCGGCTTCCCTTCTGGCGACCTCCGCGTAGTCCGCCACTGCTGAAGTCCGATCCCTTGAAGCCATTGATGACATAGAGGCGATATTCGATTCGATCCGCCACGCGACCGAAGATGCCGACTCCATTTTCCCGCCAGGTCGATGGCATGATCAGACGTTCGACCTCTGGCCTTTCGGCGCCGAAGAAGAACGTAGGTTCATGAATCTCATTGACGAATCCCATCGGAACGAGCAAGAGTCCGGCGCGAATATTGACCTCTTCCCGCCACAGATAGTCGACCGTCACGAACTCGGCCGAGACCGAGCCGCCACCGCCGGTTCCCGCATGCTCGAATTCGAATTCGCTGTTCACGACCCAGTTGTCATTGAACTTGTATCCGACGTAGAGAACCGCGCGCAGTGCATCGAAGACGTCATCCTGATCGTCGTCTCCCTGGTTGTGGAACGACCGAAGACGGACCTCACCGTAGCCGCCGATCGAGAGCCCACGGTCCCTCTTGTAGACTTTCGAGGCGGCCGGCCCGAGACCGTTGAAGGACTCGAGTGCGATTTCCTCGGGTACGGCGAAGATCGATTCCAGTCGTCCCATCTCTTCCGTCAAGATGTCGACATTTTCCTCGAGCTTCTCGAGCCGGGCTTCGGTCTCTGGGTTGCCGGTTTCCGCGGGCGACTCGGCCGCGGTCGCATTCTCGGCTGCGGCCGCGAGCAACAGCACCCACAGCACAGTCCAGACCGAACTCAGCAGCAGTTTCATCTCAATTCGCATCGTTTTCTCCGAACCCTTTCGTGATCAAATCCGGTCCGCGTTCACGCGCGCCTCGGTCTTCTAGCGCTCCAGCCAATCTGCGCGGCCCGCAATTCCCGGCCGACCCGGGATTCCACGTTGAAAATGAAAACCGTTTTCAACGGAGTCGAGTGATAACGAAAACGGTTTTCATTTTCAACAATATCTCGTTCCCCGAAGGGCTGTCGACTTACTGGACCGCGAAGATTCAACTCCATGAGGCGAACTCCCGATGCCCCCAAGATGGAACAGATCGGATCGTTTCTCGTTGGCGGCCTCGGCGTGCTCTGCGTTTTCCAGCTCTTGTGGGCGCACACGATCTCGGCGATTGCCGAGAAGACGGATCAGAGCGAGTTGATGCAAGTCTTCGCCGGATCCCACTGCTCCAGATTGCACCGACTCTCTGGCGGCGGGTGGCAGCGGAATCGAGTGGGCCCTGCATGAAACCGTCGCGGGCGGTGGATGTCCCACAGCAAGCACCACCCTCAATCTCCATGAGGGGGCTCTCAGCGGATTCCAGGTCGTCGTGATCTGCAGCGAGACAAGCCATGTCGAAGGTCCTGATACGCGAACGACGCTCTCGATTCGAGCCGAGGCGACTTTCGGCGTTCTTGGTTCCCTCAATCATGTCTATCGGGAGGTGCCGGCGACGGTCGTTCTCTCTGACGAGTAGATCTTCGCAGTCCACACCGGTCGTCACCGGCGGCCCAGAAACGAAAAAATCCCGCAAACCATGGGCTTGCGAGATTTTTGACGTCGATCTGGAAATTGTAGCACAATTCGCAGTTCTCACAAGAGCGAGACCGTCGATTCGCTCGAAAGCGCAGTTCTAGGGCTCTGCGACGCCTTTCGCCGGCACCACGAGGTCAGATCGGTTCCAATTCAGCGTCTTCCCGACGCGTGTTTTCTCCATCATTTCTCAGGCCGCAAGATCTTCACCCCCGGGAATCTGCGCGCTATCGTCGCGCCGATGTCGTCGACACGTTGCCCCGAACCTCCTCTCGTCCGATCTGCGAGCGAGCGCGCGCTCCCGATCCAATTCTTCATGGTGCTCCTCGTGCTGCTGACCAGCAGCGGAGTGGCTCTCGAGGCTGCGGGGCACGGCCGCAGCGTTTCCTATTCGAGCTGGGAATTCGATGAGGGTTCCGCCAGCGCGGCGACCGTCACCGTGCGGCTGAAGCTGCTCGAGCTGAGTCGGCTCGGACCGGAGGCGTTACCCCCTGGCAGTGTGCCGGCTCTCCGATCTTCGGACGCACGAGATCTCCCGGCCGGCTTCTTGCCCCGCGATCTCATCCTGATCGCCGACGAGACTCCCTGTGAGATGGAGAGTGCCGCACAACGTCATCCGGATGATCCAGGCTGGACGCGTTATCGATGGCGCGTCCGCTGTCCCGAAGACGCCCGATCGCTGACCATCCGCAGTCGGGTTCTACTCGATGTCGCGCCCTCGCATCTCCACTTTGCGCGAGTGCGTTTTGCCGACGACCCAGACCGGATACGGGAAAGAGTCCTGACGGAGGCGTCGCCAGGGTTCACGTTCAGTCGGCCCGGCCAAGCGGACTCGAACACCGAATTCGGAAGCGGCTTTCTCGACTATCTGGAGCTGGGAACCCGGCACATTCTTTCGGGTTGGGACCATCTGGCCTTCGTCTTCGGGCTGCTGTTGTTAGCTCGGCGCTTCGGCGAGGTCGCGCGGCTGATCACGGGCTTTACGATCGCGCATAGTCTGACGCTCGCTCTTGCCGTGCAGGGGCTCGTCGAACCGCGAGCCGCTGCCGTCGAAGCCGTGATCGCGTTTTCGGTCGCCCTCGTCGCAATCGAGAGGGGATGGCTCGATCACGATCGCAAGCGCACGTTACCGATCGCGGTCCTCCTCGGACTCGTCGCGCTCGGGATTTCGACCCAACTCGGATGGACGTCGCTTCCGCTGATCACGATCGGGGGTCTAACTCTATTCACGGCGTGCTATTTCGCGCTTGCTGCGCGCAGCGACAGTCCCTGGCTGCGCGTCTGCCTGACCTTTGCGTTCGGGCTGGTCCACGGATTTGGGTTCGCGGGAATCCTGGTCGAGATGACCCTTCCCACCGATCGGCTGGTTCCGGCACTCCTGGGTTTCAACCTGGGCGTCGAGGTCGGACAGATCGGCGTCGTGCTCGTGCTCTGGCCCCTGCTTTCCTGGGGCGGAAGCATCGCCTCGGCCGGCGCAACGAGGCGGGCGAGAGCGCTCTCCACCGCAGGCCTCTGCGGACTCGGACTCTATTGGCTCCTGATGCGTATCGCCGTCCCTTGAGCGGACCCCAAACCCACCTCCAGACGACCCGCAATGCTCAGATTCACCGCCGCCCAAGCCGATACGACCGGTACGGCGCCACGCGTCGAAACAGCGATCCGAATCTCACATGCAATCGAGGCGCAACGCATTGGGCTCCATCCCGTCTGAGCATTCATCGAAAGCACCGATCGCGTCCGACGCTTCGAAGTGGGCGGACGGTGATCGGCGGACCGGCGACCGGCGAGAACGTCCGACGCGGCCGTGGAGCGGAATCCTCGGTCCCCTCCGACGCAGCCGGGGCCGGCGAATCGAAGATCGCGCGAGCTATGTAGATCGCTATTCGCGACGCGACGTGGCGCTGATCCTCGCGGTCTTTCTGCTGAATGTCGGTGACGCCTTCTTCACGATGCTTTGGCTCGATCGTGGCGGAAAAGAAGCCAACCCCGTCATGGATTTCTTCCTCGATATTGGCCCCACCGCGTTCCTCATCCAAAAATGCGTCGTAGTCGGCATCTGGCTGGTGGTCCTCTTGGTTCACAAGAATTTCCGCTTCGCACGCCTGGGGATCTATATCTCACTCGCCGCCTACCTCGGCTTGATCCTCGTCCATTTCGGGATCCTCGCCTCGGGAATCGATCCGGCCAGTTCGAGGGAAATCGAACCAGGAAGGCTGATGCTCGAACGCACCGAGCCCCGATCCGAAATTCCCTACGGCGACGTCAGTCGAACAGGCGACCAACTAGCAGCGGAATGATCGGCTCGACCCGCAGGACCCTGTCACCGAGTTCGACCGCTTCGAATCCGATTCTCTCGAGACGCTCGACTTCATCGTCGACGAATCCGCCTTCCGGTCCGACAAAGACCGTGACCGGTCCCTCGATGGCGTGCGGGCACTGGAGCGCCGCCGTCGGATGTGGGAGCAACGCTCGCCGACCCTCGAGACGCTCCGGAAGAACATCGCTGACGAGCGAGTCGAAGCTGCGATGAAATTCGACCGTAGGAAGTGCGGAATCCCCCGACTGCTCGAGCCCCAGCAATAGACGCTCACGAACCTCCTCGGCACGGATGACGTGACTCTGCCAGAAGCTCTTCTCCGTTCGCATCGTCCCGACGACGAGTAGGCTCTCAATTCCTAGACTCGCGATCGTCGAGACGAGGCGTCGAAAGACCGGGGGCCGCGGGAGTGCGAGGACTAGCTGCAGCGGACGCTTCGGAGGCGCCTCGCGATCGAGTTCGATCTCCAGATCGAGCGCGACGGAATCAATCCGGAGAACACGCCCCATCCCAAGGCGCCCGCCGATCAAGCCGACGCGGAGAGTGTCGCCCTCGCTCGATCGCAAGATTTCTTCCGCATGTCGGCGTCGGCGTCCCGCGATTCGCACGCGATTCGTTCCGGCCTCGATCTCATCGCCTTCGATCAGCAGATAATTCATCGACTGCGCCTCGGGCCTGCGTCGATGACTTGCCTGCTAGAGTTTGGTCTGTGACCGAAGGTGATCTTTTCGAAACGTCTTCCGAAGCTGAAACCGCCGGCATCCGCGTTCAAGTTCGCGCCCATTACTCGCCGGAGCACAGCAACGCGCCCAGGAGTCGGTGGTTTTTCCTTTATACGATCCGCATTTCGAATTTGGGAGATACGACCGTTCAACTGCTCAACCGCCATTGGACGATCATCGACGGCACCGGCCACACCGAGCAAGTACACGGTCCCGGCGTAGTTGGAGAACAGCCAATACTCGAACCCGGCCAGACCTTCGAATACACATCCGGCTGCCCGCTCCCGACGCCCTTCGGCTCGATGGCCGGAAGCTTCGAGATGCAGAGCCGTGATGGAACGCGGTTCGAGGCCGAAGTCGCCCTCTTCCAACTCATCCAACCCGGGTCGATTCACTAGCGCGGACAGCCGACGGCGAACCAGGATCACGCGTTTCCCAGCTTCGCGACAAGCACTGGCAGATCGATCAAGTCTTCGATTGCAAAATCCGGCTTCGGTCCCGTCGCTTTCTCGAGCTGAGCGTCCGGATCTCGTACGCAGCGAGTCAGCCAGACCGTGCGCATACCGCAGCCCGCCGCACCCTCGACGTCGGCTCGAAGATTGTCTCCGACATGCAAGATCTCGTGTGCAGCCAGACCGAGCGACTCTCGGACGCACTCGAAGATCTCGGGGCGCGGCTTGCGGATGCCCACCTCGTCCGAAATGACAATTGATTTCAGATGCTCTTCAAAGCCTGCTTCTCGGAGGATCGCCCGCGCGGTCGGAGAGTGTGAAAAATTCGAACAGAGAGCGAGCGGGTAGTCGATGGCGAGCGACATCAGGACGTCCGCATGGTGCGAGGGAACCGTGACCGCGCTGTGCAACATTCCCATGTGTATGGCGGTCATCGCGTCGGCCGCTTTCAAGACATCGGAGGAGCCGAGCCGCGTTGCGAGCGCGGTGAAGCGATCGAGCGTTGCGAGTTCGACGCCCACGTCGATCGTGTCGACGCGCAACTCGCGATCCACCGACTCCTGGAGCTCTGCAAATTCGATTTGGGAAAGCGTTACGCCCATTTTTTGGACGGCGAAGGCATGTAACGCCGGCGTCGTGGCGCCGACTCGCCGACCCTCGACCTCGAGTGGACGCAGTCGATCATGATTCTGATCGACCAGCGTATCGAAGAGGTCGAAGGCGATCGCGCGAATCACGCCAGGCAGCTCTGACTAACTCTTTTCGAGTGCGTCGTCGATCACGCGCTTGAAATTGGCGAAGGGCTGTGCGCCCGAGAGAAACTTGCCATTGATGAAGAAGGAGGGCGTTCCGGTGACGCCGAGTGATCCGGCCTGTTGCAGGTCGGACTTGATTCGCTTCGCCACTTCTTCCGCTTCCATGTCGCTGCGAAATTGATCCATCTCGAGGTCCAAAGCCTTCGCATAGCCTTCCAGCGTGGGACCGCTCAAATCTCGCTGATTCGCGAAGATGCGATCGTGCATTTCCCAGAACTTGCCCTGGCGATGAGCAGCTTCCGCCGCCGCATGGGCTGCTGCCGCCTGGGGATGGATCGAGAGTGGCATATGCTTGAACGCGAGCCGTACGCGGTCGCCATATTCTTCTTCGATCTTCGCGAGCGTCGGCCCGACCCGATTGCAGAAGGGGCATTGGAAATCCGACCACTCGACGATCGTGACCACTGCCTTTTCACCGCCGCGTATCGGGGCATCGCCCACGTCGACGTCGTATTGGCGGTTCGCATCGGGACGATTGGGGCGACTCGGACGTGCAGCGGGCGCCGCCGCGGCCGCGAGCGGCAGATCCTCGAGCAGCTCGGTGGCCACTTCCATCTGCGCCGTGGCGCGATCCAACGAATTCGCAACGAAGAAACTGGCGCCGATGATCGAAAAGCTGATCAACAAGGCTGCGATGATCGTCGGCCGACCGTCCGAATTTTCTGCCATGAGTCGTTCTCCTCGCGGACCTGAGGTCCGCTTCATTTTATTCAGCCATCCGGCTCGGAGCGGGATGCTAGGTCCCTTGTCGGAACGCTTCGACCCCCGCTGCAGCGCAGAGATAGACTTCGCCCGCGGGGGGCGCAACCCATAATAAGCACAATTCCTAGTTCATTGTTTTATCGCCCACATGCAGCCGGATCTGTGGATAATGGAAGACCCGAGACACACGGGCTCCTCGCTCGCGCGCCCCGTCTTTCGACTCCGGATAAATTGAAGGACGAGAAGGCGCGCTGAACACGGCAGAACGGGGAGCCCGTTCCTTCCGGATTCTAGATCTCGTGCCGCAAGAGTCGGCGCCGCTCTGGAGAACGGGCTCGGATTCCACGCGAGATCTTCGAGAGCTGATTCTGCAGTCGTGCCGGACTCGAACCATCGCGTCGAGCGATCTCGGCGACGGAGCGACCGGAGGCATAGGCCATCAGCAGTTCTCGATGATCGGCACCGAGATGGTCGATCGCCCGCTCGATCGAACGCCAACGCCCCTGCTGGTCCGCCAACTCTTCCGGACCCGGGTCCGCTCGCCCGATTCCCCAATCGAGGCTCGGCACTTCGTTCGGAAGCCCGGCGTCGAGTTCCATTGGATCACATTCCGCATGGTTCGAGAGTCGGTCGAGAACGCGCCGCGCCGCGTCGAGAACGGCACCCTCGACTCGCTGTGACACGTATACGGACAGCTCTCGCGGATGGGCATCGCTTCGTCGATTTCGTAGTGCCTTGAGAAGTCCCCAATACCCCGCCGAGATGAGATCATCACGCCATTGTGGACCCAGGCCGTAGCGCTGGGCGACTCGATACGCGAAAAAACGCACTCGGTGGCTGAATCGAGCAACCAATTCATCGAGTTCGGGATCGCGTTCGGGAGCCGTCATGGGAAGATAGAGTGGCCGACGGCATTCGCCGAGACAGTGACCCGCGCCACACCGATTGAAGATGATCCTGCGTCAGAGAGACCGTCCGTCTCGCGCGAGCTCGAAGATCACGCCCTCAGGATGGATCGATCTCGAAGAGCGCCTCGAGCACTTCGCCCGCGGATTGCAAGCGAGCGTCGGGCTCCTTCTCGAGCAGCCGGAGGATCAATCGAGACAACGCGTCCGGCAGGTTGGGTCGCAGCCCTTGCGGACTCGGCACCTCGGAATGTCGATGGTGGTAGCCAATTTCGCCCGAATCGAAGGGGACGTTGCCGGTTGCGAGTTCGAAGAGTGTCACGCCCAGTGAATAGAGATCGGTTCGATGATCCACGTTGACGCCGAGAACCTGTTCGGGCGACATGTAATACGGCGTCCCGGACACCAATGTCGTGGCACCGCGGACTTCTTCGAGAACCTTCGCCAGACCGAAGTCCATGATCTTCACGACGCGATCGGTCGTTACGAAGAGATTGGCCGTCTTGATGTCACGATGAATGACACCCTGCGAATGCGCATAGTCGAGCCCGCGACAGGTCTGGCGGGCGATGCCCAGGACATTCGCGGCGGATAGCTGTCCCCGCTCCCGCAAGACCGTTTGCAGTGGCTGGCCCTCGAGCAATTCCATCGTAATGAAGAACTGATTGTCCTCTTGGTCCGCATCGTAGACGGTCACGATATTCGGATGATTCAGGCGAGCCGCCGACTGCGCTTCCCTTAGGAAAAACTGCAATGCACGAGAGTGATGGCGTCGAAGTGCGTTCGG
>CAWLAJ010000177.1:0-8770 GCA_963854795.1 Deltaproteobacteria bacterium UBA4427
CGAGCTCTTTATGCTGCTTGCGGGGCATGCTGCGACCGCAATTTTTGCCTCGCGACTCTATGGACAGTCCGAGCGGAAATTGACAACGATTCAGGGATTCATCGACCTGTTGACGAATTAGGTTCCGCCGTGGGCGGATGGCAACGAAGATTGAGGTGAGGATTTCAACATGGCGGGCCAGCGTATTCTGATCGTCGAAGACAGTCCGACGATGCGGCAGCTCCTGGTATTCGCGCTAAAGCGAATGAAGGGTGTCGGCATCGTCGAGGCACAAGACGGAATGGATGGATTGCGAAAGGTCACGAGCGACCATTTCGACCTGGCATTCATCGACATCAACATGCCCATCATGGACGGCCTCAAGTTGATCAGTCTGATTCGCGGCGAACCGAGTCTCGCGTCGATGCCGATTTGTGTGATTACGACCGAAGGCGCCAAGGAGGATCGCGAGCGGGCGATTTCCCTGGGCGCGAACGAATATCTGACCAAGCCGATTCAGGCGAACAAAGTCCTCTCTGTAGCGAAGAGCTTGCTCAAGCAAGCGGACTGATTCTCGCCCTGGAATCTGGGCCGCCCGCCGCGTCACATGCTATCGGTCTGCCATGCGTCGACTCGGTCTGGGTTCTTACGGCAGCCTGCTCGTCATTGCCCTGTTGTTCACCGTCAGCTGCGGCTATCGAAGCCTGCTCTCGGTAGCGTCGTCGCCTGAATCCACTCACCCACCGCGTGACGACTCTCCCGCTGGCAGCGACGGAAACCCCTCGCCGACCCGCATCGCCGTATTGACCCTGCGAAACGATTCGCCCGAGCCGTGGCTCGATCGGATCCTGACCGACGCCATGCGTCGTGAAATCGGGGGACGCGGTACTTTCGATTTCGTGAACGATCCCAAGCACGCGGATCTCGTCTTGCGAGGTCGAATTCGTCCTCTGGAAGTGCGCAGCAAGAGTTTCTCACGTTTCGTGGCTGCTCTCGAATTCGAACTGACCCTTCGACTCGATCTCGAGGTTGTCTTGAAGAGCGGCGACATTGTCCGTCTGGATTCGAGGATGTTGTCGGAGTCGGATGTCTATCTGGCGAGTCCGGATGTCGAAGTCACGCGCACGAACAGGCTCGAGGTGTTGCGCCGGCTGTCCGACGTCCTTGCGTCGCGTGTTGCCGATTCGATCGAGACGATCGAACGCCCAATCCCCGCTCGAAGCGTTGGGAAGGCAGGATGACGGGTTCCCAACTCGCCAGCGAGCTGGCCGAAGGTCGGATTCGGCCGGCCTACCTGTTGGCGGGAGCTGAACTGTTGCTGCGCGACGACGCATTGGCGGCGCTCAAGTCGGCCGTACTCGGCGAGGGTCCGCGCGATTTCAATCTGGATCGTCTCGACGTGGCGAAGTCGACGCCGGGTCGACTCGAAGAAGCGCTTGCCAGTCTGCCGGTGCTCTCGGATCGACGCCTGGTCGTGGTTCGTGAGACGGAGGGGCGAGGCGCGAAACTCGATGCCTCATGGACGGCCGTCTTCGAGTCGTGGCTGAAGACGGCGAGTGCGCGTGAATCCGTCGAGACGGTGCTCGTCGTCGTGGTCCAGAAGGTCGATCGACGCACAAAATGGGTGAAGGCGTTTCGCGAGCCAGCGGCCGCGATCGAATGCGATCCGCCAAAGGGGGCGCGTGAAATCGCAAGATTCTTGAAGGACGAGGCAAAGGCTCAGCGGGTCGAAATCTCGTCCGACGCGGCCGGCCTACTCGGAGAGCGGGTTGGACCACAGCTTCTGCTGTTACGGCAAGAGATCGAGAAGGCGTCCCTGCTCGCCGGACCTGGCCAACCGATCGAACGCAAACATGTCGAAGCATCGGTGACCGCGGTCGCCGATCAGCCGATCTGGGATCTCACAGACGCGATCGGTCAGGGGAAGACGGCCGATGCCGTCGATCTTCTTGCGCGCATGCTTTCCCATGGCGCCGCGGCGCCCGCGGTTCTCGGTGCGCTCGCCTCCCATTTCCGGAAGCTTGTTCGAGTGGGCCATGGCGAGACCGTCGCCGGCCCACCTTTCGTCGTCCGAAAGCTCGAACAACAGGCGCGCCGCTACCCGGCGCGCCGCCTGGTTGTCTGTCTTCGGGCCATTCATCGAACCGATGTCGAATTGAAGGGGGCAAGCGTGCTGCGCCCCGACCGTGCGCTCGAGCAACTCGTGCTGACCCTGGCTAGCTGAGAGGCGAGCTAAAAGGCGGGCTGAGAAGCGAACTAGGAAACGGCGTCGAGCCGCTTGGCCAGCCGACTGATGCTGCGGTCGGCACGCTGCCTGGGAATCACACCCTTGGTGACGGCGCGTCGGATCTCACGCTCCGCGACCTTGAAGGCGTCGGCCGCGAGAGCTGCGTCTCCAGAATCGAATGCTTCGCGACATCGTTTGACCATCGTACGCATTTGTGTGCGGATGTGTTGGTTGCGCTTTCGGCGACGTTCAGACTGACGGATGCGCTTGAGGGCGGATTTATGGTTGGCCAAGTCGGCCTCTCCTTGTTGATGGGCGGCGCATCATACTGAGGGATGCCGTAGCCGTCTAGCCCGCGTGTGACGATCTGATGGAGTCCGTGCTTGACCCCCGGGGATTCTCTTCAGGGGCAGACACAATCAGCCGATATAGAAGGCCGGATCGATCCGCTTTGAAGGAGTTTCGGTTGACCATTCGCCGGTCGCGTTCATTTTTCGCCCTCATCCTGTTGGCGCTGTCGACACTTTCGTTCGCGCTGAGCCTGCCGGCGTTCGGGCAGACAGCGGCGGCTTCGCGTGAGCTTGCCGACGTCGACGCAATCGACGATCCGTGGCTCTCCGAGCAGGGGCCGGCGGTCGCGAAGCCCAGCGAGGTGGCTCGTGAACAAGTCGCTTCGGCCTGGTTCGAATCGCCGGACGCGGACTTTGCCCGCGCGGCGGCTCTACGCAGAGTCCGCCTCGAGTTGGGTACCGGAGACCTGGTCGCCCCCGCGCGCGTGATCCTAGGAAACGCGACCGAGGAAGACCCGGAGATCTACACCGCGTTCGCGCTCGACCTGGCGCCGGATACCCCGCTCTTCCAGGCAGCCCATATCCGCGCGCTTCTGGCCGCCGGCGATGTCGGCTCGGCCGTCCGGTCGGTGGGTGACGCGGTCGGGTCCGTCGTCGGAAATCTGGCCGCCAAGCTTTGGTTGATCGAGAATTTCTCGTGGGTCCTGTTCGTCGTGATTCTGGCTGCGCCCCTTGCCTTCATCGTCCTGTCCGCATTTCAGGTCTTTCCTCACGCCGCCCACGATCTCGGGGATCTACTCGGGGGCAGTGGCTTGCCGGGGTTCGCACGAAGTGCCGCTCTTGCCGCGCTCCTCTTGGTGCCGCTGGCCGTGGGCGAGGGAATCATTGGGATCGCTGTGGCGCTCTTCGCACTGGCGTTCGCCTACGGAAAATCCCATCAGCGAAACATTTTGCTGATGGCGGCCATCCTGCTGGTGATCGGCCTCCATCCTCTTGCGAAATTCGTGTCCGTCGCGACGACCCTCCTCGATCAAGACCCCGTCGCCGGCAGCGTCATGGCGGTCACTTCCGGGCTCGAAACGCAGACCGACGTCAAGCGTCTGGAGGCGGTTGTCGAAGACGACCTCGCGGCCGCGCATGCCTTGGCCTATCGAGCACGCCGCTATGGACTCGAGGAACTCTCCCGAACCCGTTTGGAAGCGTTGGGTAAGCGCTACCCGAGTGATGGCTTCGTCCTGGCCGCCCTCGGCAATATCGAGATGCGTCGCGGAAACACAGAGGCCGCGATCGGACTCTATGAACGCGCTGCTCCGCAAGTCGAATCGGGGACGCTGCACTTCGATCTCAGCCAAGCCTACGTCCGGGCGTTTCGCATGGAAAAATACGAAGCGACCCTGGCCGGAGCACAGCGCATGGACGCCGATGCGGTCGCGGCGCTGTCGAGTCTTGGCGACGCGAAACTCGTTGCGGATCTACACTTTCCGACCGATCTGCTTAGCGATCGCCTCTTGAGCCTGGCCATGTCCCAGGATTATCAATCCGATTCGGCCTCCGCTCTCGCGCCTGGTCGACTTGGAGAGAATGAGCTGATGACCGCCGGCGGTTTCGCCCTGGCCGTGCTCCTCGGACTGCTGTTCGCGAATCGCTTCGAGCATTCGAGTCAATGTGTGCGCTGCGGCCATCGGATCTGTACTCGCTGCGAAGAGACGGTATGGAGCGAGGAGATCTGTGAAGATTGCCACCATCTCTTTCAATACCCGGATGCCACCGATCCTTCGCTTCGAATGGCCAGACTTCAGGCGCTTTCGAAACGGGAAGTTGGAATCGATCGCCTCGTTCTCGCGGCATCGCTGCTGATCCCAGGTGTGGCGGGATTGGCTTCCCGTAGGCCGGACTTCGCCATGGTGGGACTCTTGTTGTTCGCCTGGATCGCGGCCTGGATCGCTTGGCCAGTCGGCGTCTTTGAAGATCCGCTGCTGATGGGAGATGCAGCCTTCCTCTGCTTTGCGATTCCTGGAGTTCTCGCCGCCCTGGGTTATGCGGGCGTCGTGGTCGCAGGTCTCGTGACTAGAAAAAGCCTCTAGGGAGTTCCAATGTCTGTCGCCCTGCACGGAAATTTGAGAGATTTTGGAATCGCCGAAGTCTTCCAGCTGATCGGTCAGCAACGAAAGACCGGTACGCTCGTCGTGGGAGAAGGAGCGCGTTCGATCTTGCTCGTCTTTGATGAAGGGCGAGTGGTCCGTGGCGGACCAGCGGGTGCGGGCTCGCAGAGCGAGATTCTCGGTCGACAACTCGTGCGCGCTGGCCTTCTCACGCGCGAACAGCTCGGCGAGCTGCAGAGTGAGAGCGAGCGATCGGCACGGCCCCTCTCGGATCTGTTCCTCGCGACTGGACTGATCGAGCTCGCGACGCTGGAAGACGTTCAACATCTGCTGACGCGAGAGACCGTATTCGACGTGATCCGCCGTCAGGACGGGGATTTTCATTTCACCGCCGAATCCATCGAGCACGATACGAAGCCAGAGAATCTACTCGCCGCCGAGCAGATTCTGATGGACGGGCTGCGGATGCTCGACGAATGGCAGACGTTCGCGGATGTCGTGCCGTCGGAAGAGTCCGTCTTTCGTCGAATCGGAAACCTCGAGTCCGCACGGGCTGTGACCAAGGGGGACACGGATTCGCGCCTCGGACATGCCGAGCGCGTGCTTCAGCTCGTCGACGGTCGCCTGAATGTGCGGCGCATCATCGACCTTTCTCGCCTCGGGACGTTTGATGCAACACGCACTCTGGCGGAACTGCGACAAGCAGGCGTGATCGACCTCTGCGCCGTGAAGAAACCCGCGGCGCGATTGAAACGGGCCGGCCGACGAAGTTGGAGTATCCTTCCTGCGCTGCGGGTCGCCTTGACGGCGTTGCTGCCTTTCTTGGCGCTCGGGTTCATGGTCTCCTCCATTCTTCCGGAAGTAAACGCGATGGCCGAAATCCAAGGATCCCTGATTCCGGATCGGCATCTTTCTCACATAGGGAGCCGATTCGAAACCGAATTGGTTCGCAGGCTGGTCGAGGAGACGAGGTTCGAGCTGGGTT
The DNA here is from genome assembly GCA_963854795.1 of Deltaproteobacteria bacterium UBA4427. Taxonomy (GTDB): domain Bacteria; phylum Myxococcota_A; class UBA9160; order UBA9160; family UBA4427; genus UBA4427. The sequence continues at coordinate 5,584 of CAWLAJ010000177.1, forward strand.
CTTATCCCGGGGCGCTCAATGAGATCGCCGATGAAGTTGCACACGAAAGCCATTCATTGACGCCGTCCCGGCTCAGCGCCTATTATTATGTCGTACGCGATGACGAGGTGATTCTACTCGCACCGGCGCGTTGAGGAGCGGTCCTACTGGCTCGAAAACAAGCATCGACTTCCGAGAGCCTGACTTTCGACGATAACTCGACGGCGGTCGCCCTCTACGGGAACGACGAAGCGACGCTCCGACTCATTGAACGATCACTCGAAGTAACGATTCACGCGCGAGGCAACGAACTTCGCGTCGACGGCGAGGCGGCGAAAGTTGCGCTCGCGCGCCGCGTTCTCGAGGAGCTCTATCGACTGCTCGAGTCGGGTCGGGGCGTGGGTAGCGGTGACGTTCGTCATGTGATTCGCATGTTGAGTGAAGAGCCGAATATCCGCTTGAAAGACGTCTACGAGAATATCCTCAGTCGCGGTTCGCGTAAGGTCATTCGAGCCAAGAACCTTTCGCAGAGACGCTACGTCGATCTGATTCGCAAGCACGACGTCGCGATCGCAATCGGACCGGCGGGAACGGGCAAGACCTATCTCGCGATGGCCATGGCCGTCGCCGCGCTTCAGCGCAGAGAAGTTTCGCGAATCATCCTGACGCGTCCGGCGGTCGAGGCCGGCGAGCGGTTGGGCTTCCTGCCAGGAGACCTGGCGGAAAAAGTCGATCCCTACATGAGGCCTCTATACGACGCGCTGCGCGACATGATGGACATGGAAAAGGCGAAGCGTCTGATCGAGCGGGGCACAATCGAAGTGGCGCCGTTGGCGTTCATGCGCGGGCGAACCTTGAATGATTCCTTCGTCATCCTCGACGAGGCGCAGAATACGACGGGCGAGCAGATGAAAATGTTCTTGACTCGCCTCGGCGACGGATCCCAGGCGGTCATCACGGGAGACGTGACGCAGGTCGATCTGCCCGAAGACACCGAGAGTGGACTCATCGAAGCCGTGCGAATTCTTCGATCGGTTAGTGAGATCGGCTTCATGCGCTTCGAGGCCGCCGACGTCGTGCGCCATCCGCTCGTGCAGTCGATCGTTGAGGCCTATGCCCGCGCTTCGACGTCGAGGAATCGTTCCAAAGCGCTAAAGGACAGCCCGAGTGAAGAGGGCGGAGACAACGGATGAGCGTTTTGATTTCCGGACCGCCCGAAGCGATCCGGGGATCGAAGGTCGATGTTGCCCGGTTACGGCGCTGTGGCGAACGGCTACTCACGGCGATTGGCGAGAGTGGCTCTGAACTCTCGGTCGTGTTAGTCGATGACCCCGAAATCAGTGCCCTGAACGAGCGGTGGCGCAGCCGCCCACAGGCAACCGATGTCCTTTCATTTTCACAGCTCGCGTTGCCGGTCGATGACGGGCCCTCGCAACATCTATCCGGCCTCCTCGGTGACATCGTGATCAGTGTCGAAACCGCTGCGAAGCAGGCTGAGGAGCGCCATCGCGGACTCGATGAAACGATCACTCGACTGCTCATCCACGGCCTCCTCCATCTCGTCGGACACGATCACGTGGACGACGACGACGCGACCCGTATGTCGGCCGAAGAACGTCGACTCTGGCGCGGGCTGAACACATGACCACCGGTGGGCAACCAGCGGGGCGTCGGGCACTCGCGCTGTATGCAGTCCTGACGTTGTTCTCGTTTCCGCACGAATTTCCGGGTGGTCACTCGCTCGATCTCGGGTGGTTGCTGGCCTGGTTCGGACCCGCGGCGCTGATCCTCGGAATTGCCGGCCAGACTCCTCGGCGAGCGATGGGCCTGGCTTTTCTGGCCAGCCTTGTTGGTCACGCACTTCTCTTTCATTGGTTCTTCGTGGTGACCGTTCGTTACGGTGGGATGCCGAGTTGGTTGGGTCTCTTCTCTCCTCTGGTTCCCGCCCTCTACGTGTCGCTGTTCAGCGCATTGTTCGCCTGGCTGTGGACGCGCGCGGGATCGAGTTCGCGCTTTCCAATCGTGGTCGGCGCGATCTTGTGGGTTGCCGTCGACTGGCTCCGTGGCCACTTTCTGGGCGGCTTTCCCTGGGCCACGCTGGGCTACGCCTTGCATCTCGATTGGCCGCTGCTGGGTTGGGCGAAGTGGGCCGGCGTCTATGCCCTGTCCTTCTTCGCGGCAGCGGTCGGCATCGCGATGGCCCGGGCCTGGCAGGATCGTGGGCCCGCCGGCTACCGCAGCCTGGCTTATACGCTGTTCGCCGTCGCGATCGCTCATGGGGTTGGCGCCTGGACTTCGACTCAGGACGACGACGCGACGGTGGTGATTCCAATCGCCGCGGTGCAGGGCAATATCGATCAGGGCGAGAAGTGGAGCCAGGCCCGTCGCGAGGAGATCTTCACCTCGTATCTCGAACTCAGTCGTCAGGCGGCGCAAAAGGGTGCGCGCTGGATCGTCTGGCCCGAAACCGCGATTCCGGGTCTGATCGAGGCGGAGGCGGAATTTCTGACCGCGATCGGAGGCCTGGCTCGCGAGTACGACCTTTCATTCATCGTGGGCGGAACCGGCGTGACCTTCGATCCCGCCTCGCGCCGAATTTCCGCCTTTCACGACAGCGCATTCTTGATCGATTCCTCCGGACGGCTCCGCGACCGCTACGACAAGACCCACCTCGTGCCCTTTGGCGAGTTCGTACCTCTGCGCGATCTCTTCGGTCGATTCTTCAAATCTCTCGCAAGGGGACTGTCGAATACGGATGTCACGGCCGGGGACGCGCCGCGTCCGCTCGAAATCGACATGATGGATACCGAGAACCGATCGCTGAGGGTCGGGGTGCCGATTTGTTATGAACTGCTCTTCCCAGACCTGGTTCGCCGCTTCAGCAAGCAGGGAGCGGGGGTGCTGCTCGCGATGACAAACGATGCCTGGTACGGTCGGACCGGTGCCCCCCATCAATTTCTCGCGATGACAGCCCTGCGTTCCGCCGAAACCAGTCTTTGGACGGTTCGAGCTGCGAATACGGGGGTTTCTGCCATCATCGATTCTGGGGGGCGGGTGCGCGAGTCGACGCCGCTCTTTGAAGAAGCCGTGATCGTGGCGGATGTTCCCGTGGCGGTGGGACGAGCACCGACGTTCTACGCGCGTTTCGGAGATGTCTTCGCAGGGTGTTGTGTCGCGATTTCGATCCTGGTTCTGGGTCGCCGCGAGC
>CAWLAJ010000178.1:0-8768 GCA_963854795.1 Deltaproteobacteria bacterium UBA4427
CGGCCGAGTGACGCGCAGAGCGGATTGCGCGCGGGCTGGCTGGTGCGCGTGATCATCTCGCTGCTCACGCTGCCCGCAAACAGCGAGGCGGAGGAGCGGGCGCTCGTCGAGGGCTTCGTGGCGCCGAGCCTCTTGGAAGCGGCCACTTGCGATCTCCGCGAAGAGCAGGCCGCCACTCGCGAGTAGCGCGACTCCGAGTACCAGCCAGGCAGGGGAGTAGGCGAGTCCGTCGAGCAATCGGAGCGTTGGAGAAAACAACTGACTCTGGCTCGGAAGTGTCTTGGCCATCCGAGGACACTCGTACAGGCCAATGAAGACGATGAGCCTCCAATTTCCGTTCCTCAGACGGGGCTATTGAAGGTATCCAAGGCTCTCGAGCGCCCGGGCGCCTTCCTCGCTCAGCATCGGCGTTTTCTCATGCGTGCGCTCGACGACATTCGTGCGAACGAATTCATCGAGTTCCCGGCGGAGCGCTGCGGCCAGCTCGGGCTGCTTCTCGGATTGATCGAAACGCTCCTTTGGATCCCAGCTGAGGTCGTGGAGCGTAGACGTGTCGTCTCCGAACACGATCATCTTCATCGGATAGCGAACCATCGACACCATGGTTCCGAAGACGTGATCGTCGTCGTCGCAATTGCGCCGCGCCGACGGGACCGATCGATCCATGTCTTCGGGCACATCCAGCTGGTCGATGAGCCAATCCGGAAGCTCGGCGACGCTGTCGCTATAGAGACTGAAAATCGGTGGGGAACCCACGTCGCGCCCACGTTCGGAGTTTTCATTCGTGCTGTTGGTGTCGAGGAGCGCCGGGCACCCCTCGCCTAACGCCCAACAGAGAACGGATTGTCGAGTATGGCGGAGTTCGACCGGCGCTTCGATGACCGTCGGTGCCCGGTCCGGGCGGCCCGAAATGATCAGTGGGACGTGAAGCGCGGCATGGCGGACCGTGAATTGATGGCCCATGAGCCCATTTTCTCCGAAATGTTCGCCATGATCCGAGCTGGCGATGACCAGAGGTGACCCGGGGTCGCCGCTTTCAGCAAGGACGTCGAGGACCGAATCGAGCTTGCGGTCTGCTGCGGCGACATCGCCGTGGTAGAGCCCGCGCAGGATTTCGATGTGCTCCTTTCCGGGCAACGCGTCACAGAGGGACTCGGGAATCCAATAGCGGGACGCGATGAAGCCGGCTTCGCCTGGCGCGGCCGTTTCGGGAACCCAGCGATTGGTCTTTCGGACCGTGAAGGGATCGTGGGGATCGAAGAGATTGACGAACACGAAATAGGGCTTCGCGCGGTCACGCTCTTGGTTCCATTTCTTGAATCGCTCGACGATGTCGAAAGCTCCGGGTCCCTCTCCACCGTGGACGCGGGCGCGCAAGATTTCGACCAGGTCCTTGTACTCGAAATGATCGAAGCCCTGGTCGAGTCCGAAGTGGGTGCTGACCAGCGTGTTCTCCGTGAATGCTGCAGTGACGTAACCGGCTTCGCGAAAATCCTCCGCGAGCATCTGAAGCGAGTCGGGGGCGACTCGGGCTCCCGCCAATCCCACTCCGTGTTCGTCGACACGCAGCCCGCTGAAGAGCGAAACATGACTCGCAATCGTCCAGGGAGCGGGAGCGAAGGCTCTGGTGAAGCGGGTCCCCTTCGACGCCAGACGATCGAGTGTCGGCGTTGTTCCCTCGACCGATCCATAAGAAGAAACAGCATCGGCTCGCAGCGTATCCAGGATCACCAACACCACGGACGGCCGCGGGTCTTGCTCGCGTGCGGCGAACGCCGCCGATTTCGGGGCGGGAGAGGTGGCCGGCCGGGGGCTCGCCGTCGTGTCGCGCTCCGAAGAACAAGCGAACGAAATCGACAAACAAAGAACGAGCGAAACAAGCGAGGTCGTCGAAAATGCAGATCTCATCATGCTTCCTTCTCAGCCAACAGATCTATTATGGCGCGAAGGTTGGTTCAAGTCATTCTCGCGACTCTATGTCTGCCCCAACTCGTGGACGTCGACGACTGGGCCCTTCAAGGGACGCGGGGCAGATTCTGTGCGATCTGTGTACCGGTTCGCGTTCTGCTACACCCCGTCACTCACTTCTCTCATAGGGAGACTCCATGGCCAATCAAGCACCCGTGGCGCTCGTCATGGGGAGTGATTCTGACCTCCCCAAGCTCGAGAACACGCTGTCTGTCTTGAAGGCGCTCGAGATTCCCCTCGAAGTCCGCGTCATCTCGGCGCACCGAACGCCGGACGAACTGCGTCAGTGGCTAGACGAGGCGGTCCCCGACGGTCTGAAAGTGATCATCGCTGCGGCCGGAATGGCGGCGCATCTCGCTGGTGCCTGCGCTGCACACACGACGATTCCCGTCATCGGAATTCCCGTGGTGGGCGGCGCGCTGAGTGGGCTCGACGCCTTGCTGTCGACGGTGAACATGCCGGGTGGCGTGCCCGTGGGCACGGTTGGGTTGGGGAGCGCTGGGGCGAAGAATGCGGCGCTGCTGGCGGCGCAGATCCTCGGCGTGGGCGATCCCGCGATCGCCAAGCGGGTGGCGGAGATGCGTGCCGCCGGCGCGGACGCTGTGCGCGCCAAGGATGCGAAGGTACGAGCGGAATACTCGGGCGAATAACGCGACCCGGGTTCAGCGATCGCGTCATCCGATTTCTCGCTGCCCGCGTATTACATTCGCCCACTCTTCGATCCACCCTTCTTGTCATGAAGCGTTCGGCAAGTCTCGAGCGATGCGTCGGCCGCGCAGCGATCGCATTGGCCATGAGCGTCGGCGTCCTGGCCTGCTGTCCGCGACCCGCGCCGATCTTCAATGAAGACCATGCACCGCTCGAAGAGATCGAAGGCATCTGGATCAGTCGATCGGAGATCATGGCGCTGCCGATGGAGGGTCCGGCGTGGGCGGCCGTGGTTCGGCAGGCGGCGGAGAGCACGCGGTCTCCGAATCTCTCCAATCGTGACGACATGACGAACGTTAGAGTTCTGGCCAAGGCGCTGGTCTTTGTTCGCACGAGGCAGGCGTCGTACCGAGACGACGTAATCGCGGCTTGCATGGACGCGATCGGAACCGAGAAGCGTGGCAACGCGCTTTGCCCGCTTGCGAGCTCGCGGCCTATGTCATCGCAGCGGCCCTGGTGGGGCTGCCACCTCTCGAGGACGCGCGCTTTCGCAGTTGGCTCGCTTCCAGCCTGACTCTCGAACTCAGGGGCTGCACGCTTCGTTCGACAGAAGAAAATCGTCCCGACAATTGGGGCAGTCATGCCACGGCGAGCCGGATCGCAGTGGCCCTCTACCTCCGGGACGCGGCCGAGCTAGAGCAAGCCGCTCGGGTCTTCAAAGGCTTCCTGGACGATCGCAAGGCGCACAATCGTTTCGAATTCGGTGACCTCGATTGGCAATCCGATCCGGGTCATCCCGTTGGCATCAACCCGCTGGGGGCCCGTCTACACGGTCGCGACGTCGATGGCGTGCTTCCCGATGACCAGCGTCACTGCTGTGATCGTTTTACCTGGCCCGCCCTGCAAGAGAACTAGGTCTACGAGGGCTTGCAGGGCGCACTCGCCGCGGCCGTCATGTTGCATCGGGCGGGATACGACGTCTGGAACTGGGAAGACCGAGCACTCTTTCGGGCATTTCGCTGGCTGCATGAGGTAAACGAATTTCCGGTCCTGTTAGGCGTCATCGCAGGGCACGTTCTTGCGACGCGGAGCCCCTCGCTCTTCGAGGGTTTTCATCCCGGCTTCGCGGGTCTCTCGTTCTCACTGTGGTGGTTGCCGGCCATCTTTTATCCGTACTATGCGGCCCTTGCGCTCAGTGCCCTCTACCACGGAACCAACGGGTTGTTCATTGCCGCCTCTGTATTTGGATGGTCCGTCCCTTCCGGCCTCCGCACTGGCTGGGGCTACGGGTTGCCCTTGACGGCGCTCGGTTCGATTCTGCTTCTGGGAATTGGGGCGCTCGGCGGAAACCTCTACGAGATTCCCGATCCCACCGACAACGAGTACGCCCGGATGTGGGAGGAGTTCGGGGCCGATCTCGAGCGGAAGTAGGGGCACGGCGCTGGCCGCTTGATTGCCTTGGAACTCACCAACAGCTAACAACGGTCTCGTGATCAGCCAGCGAGGAAGTCTCTGCGATGCCGAGCCCCAGCTTCGATGAACTCAAGACATGGGCCGAGAACTACCCCGTCCTTTGGAACGCCGGCGACAAGCAGGCTTGGATCGAGAATTGGCGAAAGGTCGGTCCGGGTCAATTTCGAATGCTCGATCCGGTCGGTACGCCCGAGAAGGTCGGGTTCGAACATTGCTGTGTCGATTCCTGGGATCTCTTCCAGCCGAGCGTGCGCTTCAACATCGTTTCGGGTTCACTCTTCGTCTGTGCAAATGAAGTCGCCTGGCTTCTCGAGAATCGATTCACATCCGGGGGCCGCGAACAGGTCGGTCTCTCGATCGAGAGCTATCGTTTCGAAGAGAACGGCGACGTGAATATTCGCACCTACTACAAGGTGCCTCGCCATTCGGAAGCCGAGATCGGCGGGCTGTTCGAGACGTATCTGCCGGACGACCGGTGATATTCTGGCCGCCTGCGCGATCCCGAGCGTAGAGGGTCGACGCAAAACAGGTCCGCGCCGGCTGTCCTCACTACGGGACGGTGATGGGTCGTCCGAGTCGCCCAGCAGATCGACCGCTCCTTTGTTTCCGAGATTTCAGATCGCGAAGAGGGCACGGGACTCGCGCGTGCGATCGTCGTATTGGCACACGGTCTCAAGCTCGAGGTCGTCGCCGAAGGGGTCGAGACCGAGTATCAAGCGAATTACCTCCGCGAAATCGGTTGCGACGAACTCCAGGGCTTCCTGATCAGCAGCCCGCTCAAGGCTTCGGAATTCGCGCGTTTGATGGCCGCGCCGAAGCCGAAGGACGGGGAAGAGCCGGAAGATCGCGAATAGTCCGAGCGACTCGATCTTTGCCGTGGTGATGCTCTACCGCAAACCCGATTGCTGGTCCATCTTACCAGCCGACCCATCTTGGCGTGCCCGCAACACTCTGATCACGAGGGGAGAACGATGAACATTGAAAGAGTCTTGAAGGTCGAGGAGATCGACCTTTCGGATCCTGAATTCTGGGCGCGGCCGCTCGAAGAACGCGAGGGCGCATTCTCGGTTCTGCGTGCAGAGAGTCCCATCCCCTTCGTACGCGAGCGCCAAATCCCCGACATTCCGATCCCGCCCGGTCCCGGCTATTGGACACTCACGAGACACGCCGACATCCTCGAGGCCAGCAGAAATCCGGAGATCTATTGCTCGGGAAAGGGCGCGACGTCGATTTCCGATCTGCCTCCAGAATTCAACGAGTTCTTTGGTGGCATGATCAACATGGACGATCCGCGACACGGACATCAGCGCCGAATCGTCTCGCGAGGCTTTACACCACGCGCGCTCGCCAAGCTCGAGAACGACGTGCAGCGACGCGCCGACGAGATCATCGATCGCGTGATCGAGCGCGGAGAATGTGATTTCGTGACAGACATCGCGGCTCCTCTCCCCTTGGCGATCATCTGTGACATGATGGGGATTCCCGAAAGTCAGCATCAAATGGTCTTCGAAAGAACGAACATCATCTTGGGGCTCGGCGATCCCGAGTTCGGTACGGGTCCGGAGAACCTGATTCCGATGGCCCTGGGTGCCGGAGGAGAACTTGCGGCGCTGATGAACGAGATGGCGGAGTTGCGTCGCAAGACGCCCGGAGATGATCTCACGTCGTCTTTGATCAATGCGGATCTGGAAGAGGGTGCCATGACGGGAAGCGAGCTGGCCTCGTTTTTCGTGTTGCTCGTGGTGGCTGGGAACGAAACGACCCGCAACGCCATTAGTCACGGAATGAAGGCCTTGACCGATAATCCAGACGAGCGTCGAAAGTGGATAGCCGACTTCGAGGGCGTCGCCACGACCGCCGTCGAAGAGATCATTCGCTGGGCCACCCCTGTCATCCACATGCGGCGGACCTGTACACGAGATACGACGCTCGGGGGCCAGGCGATGAAGGAAGGCGACAAGGTCGTCCTCTTCTACTCTTCGGCCAACCGGGACGAGAAGGTCTTCGCGGACCCGTATCGCTTCGATGTCACGCGATCGCCTAACGACCACGTCGGATTCGGCGGACCCGGACCCCATTTCTGTCTGGGCGCGAACCTAGCGCGACGCGAGATTCGCGTGATGTTCGATCGGATTCTGCACCGACTTCCGGATCTCCAGATCACCGGACCGCCGGCACGCCTCCAGTCGAATTTCATCAATGGCATCAAGAGAATGCCCTGCGCCTTCACCCCGGGTGCGCCTGCTTCCCCCTGATTTGGAACGCCCGGACGACGAGTCTTGGGTCAGGTTCCTAGAGACACGGCCAGCTTTGCGGGCACGCGGACCGCTTCAGAAAGGGTACGACCCAGGGCTCGAGTCGAACTCCTGAGTCCGTCTCTTCGAGCCTCCGGATCAACGCGTGTTGGCGGGTCGCGTCGCCGGACATGAAGAGCGAATAGAGCGATAAGACGTGCATGTCGGGGTTGGCAGAGCCATCCCGCGATGTCCTTTCGGCAAGCTCAGCGGCTCGTCCGTAATTTCGCTCGACGAGTTCACCGCGCGCGAGTTCCCAGGAGTGATGGACGTCCTGTGTGCCGTTGTCGATTGCATTTTGGACTGCATCTTGTCGGTCTGTGTCGCTGCCGAGCATCCAGAGCGGAAGTGTCTTCAGCTCGGTCTGCGAGAGTAGGTAGTGGACCTTTGGGAGTTGGGTCTCGAGAGATCGTCCGGCGATCGGAATCAAGGCCATGTTGATCTCCCACTGGATGTCGAAGTAGTCCTTCGACGATTCGCGGAACTCGGCCGGCCACACCCTGGAGATGAAGCGATCGTTTGCAAATTGCGCGCGAGGCTTTGCGACTTGCATCCAGGGAACATAGGCGTCCACCTGGGTCTGTAGGTCGAACCATTCATCCGAGAGACGTTTGGGTCGATTGTCGGTCAGGGGTGCGATACCGGCCGTCATTTCCTTGAGGTCCTCGGGTCCCGCCATGAAGAGCGCACCCAACTGTTCGGGCCTCTCGACGCCGATGGCCCGCAAGTCTGGGCCGACGACCGGGTCCGACCATTGACGGGCGAACGCTGCCGCCGTTCGCGGCCCGGTGGCTGAGCGCGTTCCGAGCAGAATCCAATCGAATCCGGCTCCCGCCCACAATGAACAGTCGACGAAGACGTCGCAGAACGCGCGAATGATCGACTTGCTGTCGTCTGGCGAGAGCAGGTGAGCGGGGAGCCAGTAGCTGGCGATGCCACCTTCCGTCAGGCGGTCATAGATCAGTGAGAAATATTCTCGGGTGTACAGGCTGACGATTCCCGCCATCTTGGGCGGCGGGGGTTCGCCCGTGATCAGATCGAAGCGCCGTCGGGTGGTTTCGAGGAAATAGCGACCGTCTTCGATGTGCACCGCAAGGCGCGGATCGTTCAGCGGTAGATCGCGCTCGTCGGGATAGACGATTCGGTTCAACTCGAGCACGTCTGCGGAGGTATCGACCACGTCGATCGATTCGAGACCGGCTGTGTTGGTGAGCGCCTTGGCGGTATTGCCGACACCGTAACTGATCAGCAATGCCGATCTCGCATCTGGATTGAGCGCCATCGGCAGGTACACGAATAGCTTCATGTACCGCTGGCCTATGAGATCGCTGCCCGAGATCGAATATCCATTGGTCAGCATGCGATAGGAGAGCGGTTCACCAAAGGCTCGTTCTTCGAGGTAGATGATGGTTTCCGTGAGACCCTCGCGCGTGGCGACCACTTTGATGTCTCCACCCGCCAGGTAGGGCTCGATCACCGGCGCCAGGTGACGTTCCAGGGTCGTACCGACAGGAAACATGAGCACGGTCGCTGCCAACGCTACGCCGAGCAGTGATGTGATCACCGTTCCCACCCGACCTTCCGGGCGCGCGCGGCCTGCCAGAATGACCAATCCAGTCACGAGGTAGAGGCCCGCGAGGATTTGAACACAACGGTCGACGCCGAACTTCGGCAACAGAACGAAGCCAATCAACAACGGACCGAGCATGGCACCCGTCGTATTCGCCAGGGTCAAAAAACCTGCGGCGCGCGTTTCGCTTTCGTCCCCCTGCTTCAACGAGTCGCCGAGCAGCGTGAAGAGGACCCCAGACAAGAACGCAACCGGAAACATCAACGGTGCCCCGGCCATGAGCGTCGCGCCCAAGGTCTGGACGCGCGGCCCGGCTGGGTAGAAATGATAGAGAGCAAGACAAACCAGACCGGTCAGCATCGCGACGCCTGGAAGCAGGCGTTGCGCTCGCCCTGTCGAGGAAGCGAGATAACCGCCGAGCAAACCGCCCATTCCAATACCCGTAAGCACCGTCGCGAGGAGTACTGCGAAAGCCTGACTACTTCCGAACATGAAATGCAGAAGGAACCGAAACCATGCGACTTCGAGTCCTAGAAGCGAGAACCCCGCGAGCGCGGCGGCGACGAGCAGCCAACGGGCGTTCGCGGCAAGGGGCTGTAATTTTTTCGAGGTCTCGACCACGGCATCTTCGCCCTCGAATCGCCTCGAGAGCAGAAAGGCGACGCTGGCCACGGACAGACTGATGCCCGCGGCAATCAAACCCGTTCCGCGCACTCCGACCGCGTCGATCAGCAGCAGGTCTCCGGCCAGTGCGCCGACCACAGCGCCGAGGGTGTTCCAGCCATAAAGCTTGCCGAGCACGCGACCGAACCGGG
>CAWLAJ010000179.1:0-8743 GCA_963854795.1 Deltaproteobacteria bacterium UBA4427
CGTGCGCCGCGCGCTCGCCAGCAAGGCGACCTCCGTCGACTCTGCTGCCACGGTCGAGACGACGCTTCGCGAAATTCGCGACGGCAGTCTGGGTCCTTGGCCGCCCAAGACCGCCTGGGTCGCTGATCGGATGGAGCGGGGTCGAGAAGCGGTTAAGGGGCTCGAGGGCGAGGCCCGGTCCGGGGCGATCGATAGATGGCTCGGAGAGTCGACCGAAGCGCTGTCGAAGGAGACGGACGTCGAACTGCTCGCTCACCATCTCGAGGAAATGGCCTGGATTCGCTGGCGATCGGATGCCGAAACGGGCGCGCTTGCCCTGCTCGATGTGTCGGAGGCGATCGCTGGGAACGATGATGCGTTGAATCGGATGAGTCGGGCACGAGTCGAGGGGCTCTTCGCAGCGTTTCTCGTTGAACTTCGCGTCGTCGAAGAAGACGCTCTCGAATCCGCCGAGACGGCCGCGACGAGCGATTGAGCGAGTAGAAGTGTCGCAGTAGAGAAGTTGAGAGGGGAAGACGGACTGATGTTGCTCTCGCAGAACCGGACCTGGCGTGTGACACGCGGAAAATCGGCGACCGAGATCGTGGTCTATCTTGAGAAGGAAGAACTGCCCGAGGAGTGGCGTGACTTCAAGGATTTTCGATTGGAAGTTCCAGTCGATCGATGGAATCGAGTAGTCAAGCATGTGCGCAACGATCGAAAGTTATTCGGCGGCGTCGTGCTCGAATTCGCGAGTCAAGGGGATCAGCTATCGGCCGTGCTGAGTCATGACCGCCTCGTTGGAGATCTACAGCGCGTCATACAGGACGCGACGTCGATGCTCATCGAGAGCGGTGCGCTGGCGCTGACCGTTGTCGACGTCGGTCCCGAGTAGGGACGGACCGTGTTCGGCTCGAACCGTCCTCGATCGGAGTCGAGGTCGCGAGAGCCCGAGACAACGTACGCATGGCGCCCACGAGCGAAGGCCAGGCTGAGACCAGATGGCTGCCCCGATCCGCGGGAAGACGCGGACTACGGCGAGCAGCCCGGAGAGATGAAGAGATGATGAAGCGTTTTTCGCGAAGGCGTCGCAGCGGCCGCGACAAGAAAGAGAAGAGTTCGATCGACGCCAGTGATTGGCTCCCGAAGCTTCTCGAACAGGGCATCGTCGAGGCCAAGTCGCTCGAGAATTGGAGTGAGCCCGGAATTCCCGCGTCGGTGGCCGCCATTGGCCGAGGCGAGCGGGCGGACGGCACTGTTCTGATCGTCGCTTTCTCGCCGAAATCCGCGACCGACGCCTTGCTCGCGGGATTGTCCGCGGCAAATTTTCATGGCGGCGCGGACGCGAAGCCCGACGACAAGGCTGCGTTCTCGGGTCAGCTGCTCGTGATCGCGCCGCAGTGGGATAGCGGCGCGCGACGCCTGCTGGCCATGCTCGGCCGCGCTCCCTATGCGCTCGAAGCAGTCTCCGCGCCTTCACTGGGATCGGCTCGCACGCCGATTCAGCCTGAGCCTGCTGCACGAGTGCTGGCCGCGAGTGCGGGGCAGCTGGCCGCGCGCTTGCCGGCGGCCGAATTACGCGCTGCGTTTCGCCGAGCGGCACTCGCACTGGAAGGTCTGGCGGCCAAGCACGGTGGCGCCGTGCGTGTCGGACTCGATCGAATCGAATTGGTCGTGACGGCACGGCGGGTTGCCGAAATCCGGATTAGCGATGGGGCGGCGTTCTTCGAGACGCAGATCGGCGGCCGAACGACGACACCCCTCTCGGGTTCGGATCTGGCCGGGGCGCTCGACGCACTCGAGGGCCAGATTCGTCGTCGACTCAATGACCGCAAGGTTCGTGAAGGCGAGGAGGGGCTTCGCGGTCGAGTGATCGCACAACTGATCGATGACGCGGAACTGCGTGCACTGTGTCGCTGGCCGATGCCGGGCGCCGATCTCGATGTCATCGACGGCGTCGGACTCAACGACGATGGCGAGCCCGTCGTCGTTGCGGTTCGGGAAGAGATCGGATGGTCGTCGCTGGCCCTGATCCTCGAAGAGATGGGACCGCTGGCAGCACTCTTGCCGACTCTGTTCGCGAACAACGCACCGCCGCTGCGACTTTCCGACCCACGCTTGCTGCTTGCGGCCGAACGTTTTGCGGATGGGATCGAACGGGCGCTCGCCGCGCTGACAGTCGCCTACGAGCTGAGAAAGGTATCGGGGGCGGCGGGCTCTTCGGTCGACCTGGTCGCGAGTGGCCGCGGTGAAGGCGCACAAGCGCGCGCCCCGCGACGCGGACGACGGCGAGGGGGTCGCGGGCGGACGAGTGGCGGTAATGGCGGCAACGATGTCGATGAAGCCGGAGACGCCAATGGCCCCCCGAGCGGCCCGGCAGCGGATTCCGCGGACGGCTCCGAAGTGGCACCGCGACGCAGAGCGCTGCGTAACGCCGAAAGCGATTCCCGCTCGAACGAAGATGATCCGACAGACGGCGACGATGGCGGGCGTGGTCGAGGGCGTCGACGCAGACGATCTCGACGCGGCGGTCGAGGTACGGGGGCAGACGATTCCGGCTCCGAACCGCAAGAGCGAAGTGCTCGCGCGAGCGAGGATTCTCGGAACGGCAACGCGAAATCGCGACAGGCACCTCGCTTCGAAGAAGTCTCGCTCATGGATCTCGACGACGCAGAGAAGTCGGCGGGCCGTCCGCGTGGATCGGACGACGAGGATTCAGACGGATCGGACGACGATCGATCGGGGGGTCGCGATCGGGGCCGTCGTCCCGGCCGTCGCGGCCGTCGCGGGGGGCGAGGTGACTCGGGGCGCGGGAGTGGCACAGGCGATGGCGCCGAGAGCAGCGCTCGCGCGGACGCTCCACTCGCCATGGACTCTCCGGATGAAGTCGAAGCCGAAGCGGTCGCTGAGGAAGATCTCGTCGATGCGGATGATCTCTCCGAAATCCTCGCCCGATTGGCGGATGACTCTCCCGATTTCGAAACTTCGGATTCATCCGATGAATCCTATGAAGACGCCGAGGAGATCGACGAAGACGACGCACAGTCGGCGCGACGCCGTGACCGCGATTCGCGCCGCCGCTCGGAAACGGGCGAAGCCGAGGAAGGAGCTCGGATCTCCCGCGGTCGTGCGACGATCCTGGTCCGCGGGGATCGCGACTCGCTGCTATCCGCCGTGCTGCTCGCGCGCGATATTCGTCAGCTCGAAGGGCTGTGGGTCTATCCTCAAGAGGAACTCATGACCTTCTTTCGAAGCGTCGCGACCGATCTGCGAGAGGACATGTCGATCTACGTGGTCGGGTTCAGCCCTTCGCCGGCTCGCGACGTGATTCAGGCCTCGGCGCTCTACCGAGGACGCCTTCATTGGTTCGACCGGCATGCCTGGCCACCCGAGGACCTGGTTGCGCTGCGCGAATCATTGGGAACGGATGCCGTTCACGGTGGAGTTGGCATCGACAGCACACTGCCTCTTGTGCTCGAAACCTGCACGCGGCGCAGTCGCTTCTCGGACAAGCTCGTCGATCTCGCAACCGGACGCTTTACCCAACACGACTTCGAACGCTGGGGACGTCTCTGGAGCTTTCGCGTCGGCCAAATCGCCGCGAAGACCGGTGACATCCGCGGCGACATCGCCGATCTACTCGCGGGAAGGCCGAGTGATCTCGCCAAGGAAGCGGCTTTGATCGAACTCCCGCCGGCCCCGAACGAGGTGGCGTGGGTCGCGGGGAAGGACTTTCGTCTCGTTCATTTCGGTGGCCATGTGATGGTCATCGTCGACGTGGATGAGGATCTGGATGTTCAGCTCTGCGCTCGCATCGCGCGCGAGCGTTACTCGGCCAGTCTGTCCCTTGCACATCGAGTCGGCGAAGGGAGTTTTGTCTTCGCGGGAGACGAAGTGGGTGGCAAGCGTGCGCTCGACTACCTCGCTGTCGCCGATCATCTCGTCAATAAACTCGAATGGGTCGAGGCCCGCTCGGACGGCGATCATGTTTCACGCTTTCATGTCCGTGAGTTGGAACGCTACCCGGACCGACAGGAAGAGGTCGTCGGCGAAATCGCGATGGGTCGATCGCTTCTCGAGCGTTGAGTGGCTCGTGATGCCGGCCAGGCCGAGTCGTGTTCGGACGTCGGCCATGACGCGTCGCTGATCGAAGTCTTCTTTTCGTCGCAGGGTGAGGGGCCGGAGGTCGGGCGGTCGACGGTTTTCGTGCGTTTCGGCGGCTGCGATCTCCGCTGCCGGTGGTGTGACACACCACAGAGTTGGCGACGGAGTTCGACCTGTCGCATCGAGACGGACGCCGGCCTTGGCCGTTTCGAACAGCGCGACAACCCCATCCCGGTCGCTGAGCTCACCGATATCGCGATGAGCTTGGCCACGAATGCATCGACCTGGATCAGTCTGACCGGAGGCGAGCCGCTCATGCAGCCCGCCGCGGTGGCTCGTCTCGCCCGCGAATTGCGCGAACGCGGCCAGCGCGTATACCTGGAAACTCACGGACTCCATGAGCGGGCCTTGTCCGAATGTGTCGAGAACGTCGATCTCGTTTCGATGGATTGGAAATTGACGAGCGACGTCGACTGGGGTCCCGACGATCGTTCGCGCAGTGGCGGGGACTTTCACGACGCGCACGAATCATTTCTGCGGACCGCCACGCAGGCCGGTAATGTCTACGTCAAGGTCGTGGTCACACCGAACACACTCGATGAGGAACTCGACGAGATGATCGCGCGGATCACCGCGGTTTCATCAGACATTCCGCTGATCATTCAGCCGGTGACACCCACTGGTGGCGTCAGCGCTCGGCCGGCGCCGGAAAAGTTGCTCGCTTGGTTGACCCGCGCGGAGCAGCGCCTAACGGATGTGCGCCTGATTCCCCAAACCCATCCGATCTACGGCGTTCTTTAGCGTCGCGAGCTGGGAGTCGAGGATCGGCTCCCCCGCGCCGGCGTTCTGATTGGAGTTTCCTGTTGCCAGGCGGCCGCGCGGTCCTCGCCCAGCGGGCGTCGGCCTGATTGATCGCATCGGCAAAATGAGGGCCTGCCATGAGCAGCCGACGTGCGCGAATCGATCTCGCGAGGTGCTAGTTCTTGGTCGATCGGCACACCCGCGGTAGCCGAGAGGCAGTTCGCGAGCGAAGTCGACGTTCGTGCTTTGGGCTCGCGCGAACCTAGAAACTGTATTGGATTTCGGCGTAGACGCGATCGTTCGACTCGAATGAACCCAAGCCCTGGTCCGGCCCACCCATGAAGATCAGGATTCCGGTTTCGAGATTCCATGCATCATCGAGTTCATAGTCGACGGAGAATCGGACGATTCCGCCATTCTGAAATCTCTCACCCAGTCCGACCGCGAGAGCCGTCAGATTCAGTCGTTCGCGAAAGAAGGGTCGCGAAATTCGCAGCCCGGTTTCGAATCGACTTTGAGGAGTCAGCTGAAGCGTTGCAGGGCCCGTCGGCTCGTTCAGGAGATGTCGATTGACGATCTCGAGAGCAATCGTGAGATTGTCAGGTCCGTAGTATTCGACGCCGATCATCGAGTCGATGCGGTCTTTGTCGTCGCTCGAAGGCAGGATCTGGCCGCGTCGATAGCGGAAGACCTGAAGGTCGCTGAGCCAGGCGACTTCGATCTTGAAGAGCCACGCACCTCGGATGAAATTCCCAGCGGCACCGAGCAAGCCGAAGCGGTTGGCTTCCGCGCGTACGCCGGTGGGCAAGGCGCTTGGACCGACGAAGTCGAGTTTTCGACTGGATTCGTCCACATAGGCACCATAAATGGAAAAATCCCAGCCGCTGAAGCGGCCATCCACTTTCGCAGCCAATCCCGGCAGACCGGAAAAATCACTGCGGCCGTCTACGGGCGGACTGAGCAGCGCGCCCGGGAGATCGGTGAGATCGGGGAAGAAATCGCTGCCCCGAGGCGGTTGTCGGTCGTAGCGGTTCTCGGGAATGATGAGAAATTGTGCACTCCATGCGCGGACGGTCGCGTCGAGCTTGATCATCGCCTTCGGCCGGCGTAGATCTTCGATGTCGACGAGACCCGGTTCTTTGTTGTCGAGCGGATTGATCACGTCGACGACTCGGAAAGTATCCGAGCGACCCCAGTTGACGATCTTGCGTCCAAGGGTCAGGTCGAGATTCTTGCTGAGGGGTCCCGTGAGGTAGACCTCGCCCGTGTCCACCTGCCATTCGTAGACATCGATCACGGCGCCGCCGTAGTCACCTCGGCCCTTGATGCGATACACGAAGTCGTACCAGCCGAGCGCCTCCGCTCTGATCTTCCATTCATTCGGGAGCGACACGTCGAGTTGCAAGAAACCGTCGAGGTCGAGGCGAGTCAGATTGCCGTAGGACGTGGATCGGCCGACCTCGTCGCCGTGCGACACTTTATGATCGAGGTAGCTGTAGACAGCGCCGACGCCGAGGGAGCCGCTGAGATCGACACTTTCGGAGAGCCAGGCGGTGAAGGGCAGGTCCGGGAGCCATGGGTCCGGCCTCGACGCTCGAGTCTCCGGGTCGAGCTCACCTTCACGATCGCTTCCGTCTAGAGCCTCGTCGAAGCTAGGGTCGTCTTCGAAACCACCTAACAAGTCCGAGAGAGAATCCTCTTGCGCATTGGCCGCCAGGGGAAGGGCGAGGGCGAGCGCGGCCGTCCACCGAAGGACTCTGGGCATGAGGGGCCGATGGACTCGGAACACGTGGACTAGGGTCCTGCTTCGAGTCTGCGAACAGAGAACGCGTCGAACTCGAGCGGCTGACCAAATCGAACGTCGGAGGTCCGAAGAATCGTCTTGTGCTCCGTTTTGTTGCCCTTTTTCGTCGTCATCGTCATCAGGGTCGCGGTCCAGATCCCATCGATCTCTTCGAGCTCTTTGACTTCGAGATATTTGTTTCGCCGGCCCTTTTTCACCCAGATCTTGGCGCGAATCTGAAAGAAATTGTCCTTGCGAATGAAGTGAACGGTGCGCGTATAGCCGGTTTCCTTGATTTCCTCGTCGTTTACGGGGATGGCTTCGATGACCCAGACCGGGTGTCCGCCGACTTCAGACTCTTGGAGGAGCTTGTACTCATAGTATTCGAGTGGGCGATCCGTCATGTCCGCGTAGGAAAAGTCGGAACCCATGAAGCTTCCGCTCTTGTTGCTGGATGCGATGCGCTTGGTCTTCTTGAGTGCGGGTAGATAGAGCCATTGATCGTCGTCTCGCGAAGGGTCGTCGTAGTCGTAGGTCAAGAAGCCCGTATCCCGGACGTCGGCTGGAGTGAGGAAGAACATGATCGAGTAGGCGTCCTCGCCCTTGTCCTTGCGAAAGGAACGCAGGTGGCGGACTCGCTGATGGCCACGCTTGTCGATCAGGGTCATCTCGATATTCGATGTTTGGTCGTCCCCATCATCGCGAGCGTCGACCCTTTCCATGATCTCACGTGCTTTGGGATCATCGGCAAAGCTGGGCTTCGGAGCAGCGAAGACGCCTAGAGCGATGGCAATTGCAATCGTGACACCGGATCTGACGAGTCTGATCGCAGGGCTCGACAAACTCCAACCGCTAGACATCTCCAATCCCCCATTCTCATTTCGCTGTCGGCGTTAGGTCTGATCTTTCACGTTTCTCGTGACGCGTCGCCCATTCGCTTGCATCGCGAGAGGCAAGGCTTTCTCCCGACTTCGCGCGTGGCAGTAAACCTTAAAACACAGTGAACGAAAAGGGGAATGAGACGCGAGCGCCGCGATCCGTTGCGGAGGTGCTACGGATGGTTGCGTTGGCTTCCGCTCGATTCAGACAGCCTCTACTTTCGTCGCCGATCTACCGATAATCGAAATGCAACCCGTCGGCGGACTGTTGAGGATCACGGCTCGGCGAATGACGACCCCGCCCAAGAGTAGGGACGCGCGCCCGGGAGAGGGAGAAGAGGATGTCGACCGACAACATGTCGAATTCGGCCTGGCGGAAGCGAATCGAACTGGGTTTCGAATCGTGGGGGCATTTCATCTACCGAAATCGGTGGACCGCGTTGCTGCTTTCTCTGGCGCTTTCGGGATGGCTATTCAGTTTTCTGCCAGGGTTGACGGTCGATAATTCGACCGAGTCGTTTCTCCTTCCCGACGACCCCGCGGTCATGGTCTACAACGACTTCCGAGATCAATTCGGTCGAGACGATGGCATCGTCCTGGCGGTCGAAACGACGGACGTATTTCGTCTCGAATTCCTCGATCGCTTGCGCGATCTGCACGAAACGATCGAATCGGATGTGCCCAACATTGCTGAGGTCGAGAGTCTGCTCAATGCTCGAACGACGCGCGGCCTGCAGAACGAATTGATCGTTGGCGAACTTCTCGAAGAATGGCCCGAATCCGATGCCGATCTCGCTGAACTTCGAAACACGGTCCTTTCGAATCCACTCTTTGTGAATTCGCTGATATCCACGGACGCCATGATGACCGCGATTATGGTCACGCCAGCGACGTATTCGAGTCTCGAAGAGTCGGGAGTCGGCCTCGATGGTTTCGACGACGATTGGGCCGCCGGCGATCAGGATTCCCCTGCCTATTTGACGGACACGGAAAGCGAAGCCGTCATCGACGCGCTGAACGCAGTGATCGACGACTTCGATGCGCCCGGGTTTCGGCTTCACCTCGCCGGCCCGCTGGCCATGACCCATCGCTTGAACGAGACGATGACGCGAGATCTCGGAGTCTTACTGCCCGCGACGCTCGGGCTGATGTGTCTGATCCTCGCGCTGCTCTTTCGTCGCGTCGGCGGCGTTCTCCT
>CAWLAJ010000180.1:0-8730 GCA_963854795.1 Deltaproteobacteria bacterium UBA4427
CGAAAAGGATCAGGCCGATCCAGGCGGTCAATCCGACACAGACGACCCCGGCGATCGCGGAGGGAAGCCGCGCCGAGATCTCGTGGACGTGGCCTTCGGGCACGCCGAAGGCGGCGGCCAGCCAGAAGTACAGCGGGGGCTTCTGCGTGTACGGGATGTCGTTCAAATGAAGCAGGGCCAGACCGCCGGCACCGTGGCGAAAAGAGCGCATTTCCTCGGCGATCGCGCCGTAGCGCGGCTCGTCGGGTGCCCAGAGATCGGTCGTTCCGAGTCCGATTCCGTAGAGGAGCGACGCGGCAGCGAGCAGAACGAGAAGGGCGCGGCGACCCAATCGCTGCGGTGAATCGCCGTCCGGAAGCAGCCAGGCCTGGAATCGGCTCGCCCGGCTGGGCGATGCGGGTTTTTCAGTCGATTTCTGCACGCTGCATTCGACGGTACCCTTCTGGTCGAGGAGGTGCAGGATGTCTGAGACAGCTGGCGAGGGTAAGGATGAGAAGGAGGCTCGGCGGGAGCTCGATTCGATGATTCAGGACGCTGGAGTCGCGCCGGCCGCCATCGCGCGTCTACTCGACGCCCTGGAAGACGAGATCCGCGCACCCGTCGTTCGCGGGCTCGGTCGCAAAGCGCAGAAAGCGCTCTACGGCAAAGTCCAGGGATATGCGCCGATCTGCCTCATCGACCTCGTCCCTTCGAATCGACCGGACCTCGAAGAAGTGCGCCATCTGGGTCGGAATTCGCTGCCCGCGTTCACGATATTTGAAAAACGATTCTGCCGTCTCATGGGCGGCGCGCCCGACTCGCCCAAAGAACTCGCGGGATACAACTTCCAGACGCTTTCTCCCTTGACCGGCCCTGGCTATTTCATCGCCGTCGAAGACGCGAATACGAAGGAAGTGCTCGTCGACTACAAGCGACTTCCCGATCAGACTCCAGAGGAATGGCCCGAAGTGCGTTCGAATGAGACAGGTCTCTCCCGTTTCGTCTACGGCTTCATGGTCGACCGCCTGCGACGAGTGTCGGAACAGGTCTCGATCGGTTCGGCCGCCCGAAATGGTCGGGAGCTGGACAGCTACTTCGTCCTCTGTCGCGCTGACTGATATGGATCCCTTTCTCTCGGTCGTCATTCCCTTTCGAAACGAAGAGCCATCGCTCGCGCTGCTCCATTCGGAGTTGGCCGAGGTCCTGGACGCCTTTCCGTTCGAGTCGGAGATGATCTTCGTCGACGACGAGAGTGGCGATGGCGGGTCGGGCGTGGTGAGAGATCTCGCCGGACTCGATTCACGCATTCGTCTTCTCACCCTTTTACCCCATTCCGGCCAGTCCGCGGCGCTCGGAGCCGGGTTTCGCGCGGCTCGAGGAGAGCTGATCGCCACCCTCGACGCCGATTTGCAGAATGTGCCTGGCGATCTGCCACGGCTGATCGAGGCGCTCGATCAGGCGGACTGCGTCTGCGGCGTTCGGGTGTCTCGCCAGGATTCGATGATCAAACGACTGGCTTCCCGGATTGCGAACGGGGTTCGCCGATTCGTATTGGCCGACGGCGTACACGATATCGGCTGTTCCTTGCGGGTGATGCGCGCCTCGAGCCTGAAGAGGATCAAGCTCTTTCGGGGCGGCCATCGCTTTCTCCCCTCGCTGCTGGCCATGGAGGGTGCCCGAGTGATCGAACTCCCGGTGGATCATCGGGCGCGATTACATGGGTCGTCGAATTACGGCGTCGGCGGGCGGTTGGTGGCAGGTCTCGTCGACTTGTTGGCGGTATTCTGGATGAAGAAGCGAAGCGATCGATTCGAAGTCAAGGAATTCACGCGACGCGTTTGACCGTGAACCCGTGCTTTTCGAGTTCGGCGATCAGGGTGTCGCGATGGTCACCCTGAATTTCGATCACACCGTCTTTGAGCGCGCCGCCGGTTCCGCAGCGTCGCTTCAGCTCGCCGGCGAGTTCTCGCAGTTCCTCGTCGCCCAGCAGGACGCCGGTCACCGTGGATACGATCTTGCCTCGACGGCCCTTCGTCGATCGCCCCACGCGCACGATGCCGTCGCTGTCCTTGGCGGCGGCGGCCTCGTCTCGGGCCTTGATCCTGGCTCGTGCGCCCTTACCTCGACACTTGCAGCGCGACTCGCTGCGTCCGCATTCCGGGCACACGCGTCCCTGCTCACTCGAATAGACGAGTCGATCACCGCTGCCCTCGCGTGCCATGTTATTCGCGTTCGCTCGCAAGGCGTCGATGGTCGACCATGATGCAGCGATCCTGGATGACGTCGATTCCGGCTTCGCGCAGGCGATGGGCCGATGGACCATGGTGGATTCCGAGTTGCATCCAGACGGCCTTGGGGCTGGCGTCGAGCGCGAGGATCTCGTCGACATGAGCGGCAATATGCTCGGATGCCCGAAAGAGGTTCACGATATCGATCGCTTCGCCGACCGCGGCGAGGTCCCCATGGCATCTCTCATTCAGCACGCTGTCGAGCTTGGGATTGATGGGAATGATGCGATAACCCGCTTGCTGCATATACGCGGGAACCTGAAAGGCGTCCTCAGAAGGCTGATCCTTGATGCCGACGACCGCGATCGATCGCGCGGAATCGAGTAGGGTGGCGACTAGCTCGGAATCATTTTCATCATCTGCCATCAGAACCATTGCCCTCGATTGGATGTCGAAACGGTAGCTTCTTTGTCGATCTGCAGCCTTTCGCGAGCTGGCTCCCCGGAGTAGGAAGCGTTTCGACTCCGTGGCTCGTTCGATGAAAGGTCCAAGCCGTCGGGCTCGGCCAGTCGACACTCTCCAATACAAGGGATACGGTCCCGGCCATGAAAGTTCGTACCCGTTCGAACCAATTTTCAAACGTGATTCCCAGTCTCGTGGCGGCGGCGTGTCTAGTGTTGCCGGCCAATATGACCGCGGCCGCTGGAGGAGAAGCTGAAGGTCGCGTCCGCGACCCGGTGGAAGATCTCTCGGAGACGACACTGGACAACGGATTGCGCGTCGTGCTCCTCGAAGACCATCGTACACCCGTCGTCGCATTCCAGATCTGGGTCGATGCGGGCTCGTCGGACGAGACATTCTATACGGGCATCGCTCACCTCTTCGAACATATGATGTTCAAGGGGTCCAAGAACATTGAGGAAGAAGTTCACGCGCAGTTGATCAACGAACGGGGAGGGCGGATCAACGCCTACACGAATCGCGATGTCACGGTCTACCACGAAGACGTGACGGCGGAATCCCTGCCACTCGTCATCGACCTCGAAGCCGAACGGTTCGCAAATCTGGACATCTCGGCGTCGATGCTCGAAAGCGAGCGCGAGGTCGTTCTCGAGGAGCGCCGGTTACGGACCGAAGACAGCCCGGCCGGCCGCGGTTTCGAAGCACTCGCGGCGCTGGTCTGGCAGGCCCATCCCTATCGCTGGCCTGTGATCGGCTGGCGAAGCGACGTCGAGAAGGTGACGGTCGCCGCGTGTCGAGCATTCTTCGACACCTACTATGCGTCCAACAACTTGACGGTGGTGATCGTTGGGGATTTCGAGTCCGAATCGACCCTCGCGCACATTCGAAGAACCTTTGGGCGGCTCTCGCCGGCGAAGCAGATTCCGCGGAGTCCGACGACCGTCGTCCCGCAGCGGGGCGAGCGACGCGCGGACGTGCTCTTCGACGTCCAGATCCCGCTGCTTTATGCGGGCTGGCATACACCGGCGACCGGCCACGCGGACGGTGAAGCGCTCGACCTGGCCAGTCAGATTCTCTCGGGCGGACGATCGAGCCGACTCTACCGCTCGCTCGTCTACGAAGAGGAGAAGGCGCTCTACGCCTATGGCGGCTACATGGAATTTGCGGATGCCGGAATGTTCTATGGCATCGCGGGCGCGCGTCCGGGAACCTCGCTCGAAGAGGTCGAAGCCCTTTTCATGGCCGAAATCGACCGCGTCGCCGCGGACGGCGTGAGCGCAGAAGAGCTGGCTCGAGCCAAGCGCCAGATGGAAGTCGGGCTGGTGAGTGGGCTCTCGACCAATCATGCGCTGGCGAGTCGGATAGGACGGGAAGTCCTCTCCTTCGGTCGTGTCAGGCCACTCGACGAACGGATCTCGGCGATTCGCGCGGTCTCGGCGGACGATGTCCAAAGAGTCGTGCGGACCTACTTACAGAGCGATTCGCGCAGCGTCATTCATGTGATTGCGCCCGAAGCCGATGGCGAAGCCGGAGAGGAGGGCACACGATGACCTCCCAAGTTCTTTCCCGGCGAGCCGCGATCGCCATCTTGTCCCTTGCTCTTGGTTGCGGAGTCGGCGGGCCTCGTCCGGCATGGGAAGTTCCGCCGCCGGCGCCCGTCGAGAACACGATCGTCAGGATGGACGATCTTCATCGCGTGACTCTCGCCAATGGTGCGAAGCTGATTCTGCTCGAGGACCACCGCCTGCCAAGATTGGCTCTGGGTCTCACCCTTCGAAGGGGCGTAGGCAGCGTCGACCCAAAGGTTGCGGGCGTCGCTGAATTGGCAACCGAAGTGATGCAGCGCGGAGCCGGCGAGCGCGACGCGCTCATGCTGGCGAAGGTCGTCGAGGACGCCGGTGCTTCGCTTTCCGTTTCGTCCGGTTGGGATACGACGACGATCTCGCTTTCGGGATTGTCAGAGGATCGCGAGCTATTGCTCGAGATTCTCGCGGACGTCGCCCTTCGGCCTCGCTTCGACGAGAGTGAATTCGAGAAGGCGCTTGCCGAACAACAAGCCTCACTCGTCGCGGCGCAAGACGATCCTGCGACGCTCATTCGCTGGCATACGCTTCGTACACTTTTCGAGGGCCATCGTTACGGACTGCCGAACAGCGGTACGTCCGAGACCCTCGCGCGCATCGACGTCGCCGCGGCCCGTGCCTTCTGGGTGGATCGTTTCGTTCCCGCGAATATCATCTTCTGGGCGGTGGGAGATTTTCCGGCTGAGAGCCTGATCGGCGATGTCCGAGGTCTCTTCGAGAGTCTCCGGGAGTCCCCGGCGATCGCCAAGACTCCACCGATTGCTGAGCGGACGCCCGAGAGCCGGCGGATCGTCGTGATCGACAAGCCCGAACTTCTTCAGGCCCGCATTATTCTCGCGCACGAGGGAATCGCGCGAACCGAAGAGACCCGGCTCGCAGTCGATCTCATGAACAACGCTCTTGGGGGTAGCGGATTTTCGTCGCGCTTGATGAAGAAAATTCGCTCCGACGAAGGTTTGACCTACGGCATCGGATCGAGATTCTCATTGCGAAGCCAGCCGGGTCCCTTTTCGATTTCGACCTTCACTCGCGTGGCCAAGGTCCGTCGCGTGATCGACTTGATTCTCGAAGAGGTCGAAGCGATCGGAAGCGATCGGCCCGTCAGCGAAGAAGAGCTTGGCAAGTTCATCAGTTACAACGTGGGACGCTTCGGACTCTCGCTCGAGACCTCCGATGCCGTGATGGCGTCGCTCGTCGATCTCGACGTCCATGACTTGCCGGAAGATTCCCTCGAGCGTTATCGCGACCGAATCCGGGCGGTATCGCTCGAAGACGTGACCGAGGCGGCCAAGATTCGTCTGCACCCGGATCGCGCCGCGATCCTCGTGCTCGGTCCGGCTGAATTGCTGGTCCCCGAACTCGAAGGGCTGGGCCCTGTCGAAGTCCGGAAACCGTAGCCGGCGACGCGCTAGCGCCCGAAGATGTCGAGGATGTCGCTTCCGCGCACGTAGCGAGACGGGTGGATGGTCTCCGAGAGCTCGTCCAGCGTGATGCCATCGGGTTGGATCTGTCGCAGCCAATTCTCTTGAATGCGACGGTATTCACCAGGCGAGAGCCCGAGCCGCCGGTGGTATTGGAAGAGCGCGTCGAGTGATTCGAGCATGCCATACGCTTCGAGGAGTGTACTCGGCCGATTCTTCACGAAACGTCGCAGTTCGAATCCGACCACGCGACGGGCTCGCGAGTTCTCGAGATATCGATCGAGCGCGTCCTGCAAGACAGATCGGATTTGATCGGCATGTTCTCCATCCTGGCCGAAGAGTCGCTCATACAAGTCGATCGCCGCTTCGGCGTCCTTCGAATCGATTCGTGCGATCGTCACCGTGGCGGTCTCATCATCCCAGGTCCGACCGAGGTCATCGATGATGGCCACGCCTTCGAGTCTCGCCAACAAGACCTCGTTGGGCGTTTCCCGTGCGTCGACCGCGAGTTCCATCAGGCGATCGGCGTCTCGAGGCTCGATCAGCTCGGGAAGATCTTGTTGGGGGACTGGCTCGACTTCCGGGCCGAAGGCACCGGAGAGATCGGATCTCGAGGCACCGATCGGCCGAAGAAGTGGGATCTCGCTTGCTAGATCGCCGCCCGTCGAGATGAAAAGGAAGTCATTCTCGACGAAGAGTCCGCCGTCCGGTTTGATTTCGAAGAGCGGAAAGCCCCGGATTTCGGCGGGAATATTGGGTGTGTCGAAGGGATCCGGTAGCCCGAAGCGGTAGGAACGCCCGGAGCCGATCAAGCTCGGTGTGACTCCCCTGAAGTCAATGCTATTCGCCGAGATCGAAGGACCGCCATCTTGTTGGGTTTCGCCGGAGCGATCGAAGACCACGCCGGAAGCGCGACGAATCAAGCCAATCTCTCCCGCCACAACGGTCAGGCCGAGGGCCGAGACATCGCCCAGGATCGCCACTCCGTCATCGACGTCGATCGTCACGACGCCCCCGACCGAGAGCTTCTCACCCGAGCCCATCACGAAGTTTCCGTTCTCGCTTGTGATCGTGAGCGCTCCGAGCGCCTTTCCGATCGTCGCGAAGGCGGCGGCTTGTGGGCGGCCGATTCCCTCGGCGGCCAAACTGGTCGCGAGGTCCGCAAGCGTGGTGGCCGATCCGATTGCGGCGTCGATCGCCACCGTCCGATCTCCATCGACAAAATCGTATGCGACGAATGCGATGTCGTTGGCAACAGTGATGGACTGATCGCTCGGGTCGGGCGTGAAGATCCCGTCCAGGTCGGGATCCGAGCGCGTACCGAATTCGACTCGCGGTGTTTCGGAGTCGGACCCGCTGTCGAAAGTCACGATCAATCGATCGAGTGCGTTGGTCGGGGTTCCGATATCGCCTTCGAAGTGGATCTTGCCGGAGGACGCCACGAGCAATCCGGCCGTCGCCGTGGACATCGCTGGAATACCGATGTCGTCGGTGAATCGAATATCGCGTCCTCGAGTCGAAAGCGTGTTCTCGAGGGTGATCGTGCCGTTGAAGCGCTGATCGCCTGATGTTTCGATCGTGAGATCTGCGAGGGCATCTCCACTCATGAAGGGTCCGACGTTGATGGTGCCGTCGGCCGTGAAATCCAGGGAAGTCAACTGTAGATCCCCGTATACGACATTCTCGAATGCGGGATCATCGAAGTCGAATCCAGGCGTGGGGCCTGTCAGCATGATGTCGATGTCGTTTACGGAGTCGAGAATCAAATTGGCCGTCGTGACGCGCGCGCGAATATCGTCATCCAGTGTCAGGGTTCCCGACGCATCGTTCAATTTCAGTTCGATGTCGAGGCCGGAGAGATCCGTGCGGACACTGCGATTACCAAGGACGTTGATGACCTCGTACTGGCTCGGTTGTGGAAGTTCGGTGCTCGTGAAATCGGCGACCTGATGGATTCGCACGATTGGACGGTTGTCGACGTCCGGATCATCGCGCAGGCGGCCGAGTTCATCGGCCGGCGTGAATCCGATAGAAAGGTCCGTACTGACCAAGGTGAGATTGTTACTGTCGAGGTTGATGGACGTGTCCGCATCGGTCGTTTTGAAGAGAATGTCATTGGATTGAAACTCGACCGCGCCGGCGAAAGCAGCGAAGGGTGTTTCCAACGCCATCAGATCGACGACGATCTTGTTTTCGAGATCGATCGTCTGTGCGACGAAACTCTCGGCAATGCTCGCGATGTCGTCGAGTTGGTCGATCGTGAGATCACCCTGCACAAGCCTGAGAGTCAGGGTTTCGAACATTCCGGAGCTCATACCGGCGAGCAGCGGAGTCAGGTAGTCGTCTTCCGCGACCATCGTCGAGTCTAGACTCGCGCTCTGCGCGATGACGACCTCTGAATCCTCAAGATTGCCAATCCGATCGATCCGCGCGAGTCCGCGGAAGTCGATGCCGGGCAGGTCGTCGTCGTCGATCGGGTCGGGCTCGCCGGCGCCATCGGCATCGGGCAAGTCCAATTTGAATGAAGGGCCGGCGGTGAGGACAACGCGGTTGGCCGAGACCGTAGTCGTCCCCGAGCCGGTTTCGAAGTTGATTCCGCCGAAGTCCTCACCGGGGTTGTCGACGTCGAGCAGGAGCTGGGAGGCTGCGAGCGAGAGGGTGTCGGTGGCAGTCAGCTCGGTGCCGGATTGAATATTGATGGAAGACTCGCTCGTCGCAAAAACGCTTTCGAAAAAGAAAACACCGGCCGTTCCGGGGCTTCCGAAGTTGACGCCACTCATGAAGGGATCCAGGGTCGTCCCGGAAATCACCAGCGTCGAACCGTTCACGTTTTCGGGGTCGACGGTGGCAGCATTGACGACACTCGTCAGGGAGTAGATGGTCGCGACCGCATTCCCGTCGGCATCATCATCGAAGGATTGAGTGAATCCGCCGGCGACCGCATCTCGGTGAAAGAGATTCGCGGGAGTGATCGCCGCATCCTGCGTGATCGCGATCGCCGTCGGTCCGCGCGCGTCCGGTAGATAGAATTCGTCCGAGCCCTCCGAGGTTTCCGAT
>CAWLAJ010000181.1:0-8631 GCA_963854795.1 Deltaproteobacteria bacterium UBA4427
CGAGGCCCAGGAGCGTCGCGTTCACGCGTTCGGCGTCGAGGGCGGTCGAAGTCGCATCGTTGGCGTCGGACAAGGTCAGGTTGCCCGACGTCTGCATCGGATTGGGGTCGTAGACGAAACCCGACCCTGTATCGAAGGCGATGCGATTCTCCTGGGAGAGGAGCTTGCCGGACCCGGCGTCGACGAGGGTCAGGAAATCACCGAGGGGCGCTTCGGCGTAGACCATGAGTTTCCATGCGAGGGTGGCCATGCCGTTGGCCCGCGGAAACCACACGAGCGAGGCGACGGTGGGGAGACGCGTCGACAGCACTCCGGCGGCGGCCTGGGCGACGACCTCGGCTTCGGCTGCGCTGATGGCCGGAGTCGAAGTCCCGGGGACGAGGGAACGGTAGTTGCTGTAAAGGCCCTGGATCGATCCGTCGTTCGATTGGTTGACGAGGACGTTCGCGTCGTACACCGGGAGCCCGAGCAGCATCTGCTGGAATCGGCTGCGTACCGCGCCGAGGCCCGCTTGCTCGTCGACGAGAAGAAGGTCTGCGAGGCTCGGCTCGAGGCCGATCTCCTGGGCGTGGTGGAGGAGGAATTCCCGGGCGCCCGCCTCGCCCAGGGGAAGGATCTCGCTGCTCGCGCAACCCCGGAAAACGACACGCCCGGCGCTCTCCTCGTGGACCTGGCAGCTGAGGTGGTCGGGGCCCCCCGCAGCAAGCGCTGGAGTCGCAGAGACCCCGAGCGCGACCAGGCAGCCCGCAGCCACGACCTGCCAGCCTCGACTCGGCTGCTCCGGGGTGCCCCCTGCCCGGTGCTCCTGGCTGCTCGGTTGAAAGCTCATCCGCTCCTCCGGTCCGAGGGATGCCCGACCGTAACCGCAGACCACACTACGCGGATTTGCGCCTTGTATGAATAGAAAATGAAGCCCGGAAGCAGAAATCGGTGTAGGTAATCGCACCCGCCGCGCAGATCTCGATCCCGTTGCGCGTCGCGCTGGAAGACCTTGACACGATGGCCCCGCTCGAGAGCAACGCCCAGCACGGGGTCCGCTCTGCTCCCGGGGCCGAGTTGCTGATCCTCGCGAGCGTTGACCATTACAGCTTCATCGGCCGATGTGGCTCGCACCGTCTTCGAGCCCGCCTCATGGCGTTGTATATGGAGCGAGGACGCCCATCGGATGACGAGTGGATCATCGGTCAAAGCTGGGAGAAGGACATTCGCGACAGGATCGCGGCAGCAGCCAAATCGGCGAAGGTCCGTCGTCCGAAGGTGAAGGATCTGCGAGACACCTACGCCTCAACGTGGATCACGCACGGAATCGTGTTGCGGTGGATCTCGTTTCAGCTTGGACACGGTTCGCTGTCGGTGACCGAGCGCCACTACTTGAGCTACATGGCTCATCGACGGCTATCAGAATCCGTGGATCGTACCTGATGGAGGCTTGCCTTCAGACCTGTTTGCGGCGCTCGACGAGGTCGCTCCCCCAAGACTCCCCCTGGCTCCCCCAAACCAAAAACAGGCTTGGAATCATTGAGGAATTTCGGCTAGCCCCCGATTTGATACATCTCGACGCGCTCGCGCTGACGCTCCCCTGCCCCTTCGATCTGGAGCAGACCCTGGCGTTCTTCGCTGTAGCGGTCTCGGCGGGCGCTCCAGGTCGATGTGATGAGCTCACGAAGTGAGTCGTCGTCGGCGCCGTCGCGCATCGGGCCGCGCAGGTCGACGCCGCGGTCGGCGAAGAGGCAGGTCACGAGCGATCCCTCGGTCGTGAGACGCGCGCGCGTACAGTCGCCGCAGAAGGGCGCGGACACGCTCGTAATGACACCGATCTCGCCGCTGCCATCCGAATAGCGCCAGCGCTTGGCGACTTCGCCCGCGTAGCCGGGCTCGACGGGCTCGACGGGAAGCGCCGCAGCGATCCTCTCGATGATCTCGGCGCCTCGTACGACGTCGTCCATGCGCCATTCGTTGCGCGTGCCGACGTCCATGAATTCGATGAAACGGAGAATGTGGCCGGTCCCGCGAAAATGCTCGGCCAGCTCGACCAATCCATGGTCGTTGATGCCTTTCTGAACGACGCAATTGATCTTGATCGAACCGAAGCCAGCGTCCTCGGCCGCCGCGATGCCTTCGAGAACCCGCGCGACATCGAATCGCTCACCGTTGGTCGCGTGGAAGACTTCGGGATCCAGGCTATCGAGCGAAACGGTCACGCGGGACAATCCAGCCGCCGCCAGCGACTTCGCGAATCGCGGCAACAGACTTCCGTTGGTCGTCATCGCGATGTCGAGAGCGCGCCCCGAATCGGACCGGCCAATTTTCGCGAGTCGCCCGATCAGTCCCGAGACATCGTGGCGAAGCAGCGGCTCGCCACCCGTGATGCGGAGCTTTTCGACGCCCAGGCCCACGAAGATTCCAACCAGTCGTTCGATCTCCTCGAAGCTCAGGATTTCGTCCCGCGGGAGGAACACGTAGCGCTCGCCAAAGAGCTCAGCCGGCATGCAATACGAGCAGCGAAAATTGCAGCGATCGGTCACCGAAATCCGAAGATCGCGGAGGGGTCGATCGAGCTGGTCGCGGATCGGGTCTTGCGTGTTCACGGCGGGGGTCGCTCCTAATCTTGACCGATTGGTATTCTATCGTACGATTCGCCCAATGCATCTGCTGGCACGCGAAGAAACGGGGCTCCGATGCCTCCTCCGGGTCGCTCTCGAAGGAAGGTCTGGCAGCCCTGTGTCGATCGCAAGGATCGCTGAATGTGAGGCGATTTCCAACGTCTACACAGCCAAGCTCATGCGGCAGCTGCGCATGGCGAAGCTCGTGGAAAGCACACGGGGCGCTGCCGGCGGGTATCGACTCACCCGTCCAGCCCAGGAAATCACGGTCTGGGACGCAATCCACGCCCTCGACGAGAGCTTTCTTCCGGCGACGACGTGTGATTGCCAGGGACCGGACCGCGTCGATTGCCGACGGACGACGGACTGCGCTGTCTCATCGCTTTGGCGACGGCTGGGCGCTGAAATCCGCCAACAGTTATCGGACATTACGCTCGAAGAACTCTGCAGCGGATCGCTCAAGCGACCTGATCGCGTAACGCTTCCCCTGACCGGGGACGCTCGTTCCTGCTGCGAAACAGGGAATCGACCTACCCCCGACGGTGGTGGAGCCGACGAAAGGAAATCGACATGGCCATCCTCGATCTGACGCAGGCGGCGGCCGAGAAGGCGAAGACGCTTCTGGCGGCGAGCCAATCGCCTAACGGGGCTCTGCGCGTGGCGGTTCGCAACGGCGGCTGTAGTGGCATGCGCTACGAATTGCTCTTCGACGAAGCGCTCGGTGACGACGACACGGAGCTGGAATTCTTCGGACTGCGCGTCTTCGTCGACGCGGAGAGTGCGCGCTTCCTCGACGACATCACGATCGACTTCTCCGACGAACTGAATGACCCCGGTTTCAAGATCCAGAATCCCAGCGCCAGCGAAACCTGCGGCTGCGGGGAAAGCTTCGCGCTATAGGGATGGGGACAGGCAACGCCGGGGGTGCGGTCGCCGGATCGCGCCCGAGTCCGCCCATTCAGCTGACCCGGATCAGCCGATCTCGGTCACTCGCGTGACGACCTGTGAGACCAATCCGTAGGCCTGCGCCTGCTCGGCATCCATCCAGAAATTTCGATCGCTGTCCTTGTCGACTCGCTCGAAGTCCTGCCCGGTTTCGTCCGCAATCAGCCGATTGAGGCGTTCGCGGACCTTGAGGATCTCTTCCGCTTCGATGCGAATATCGCTGGCCTGTCCACCGGCGCCCCCCGTCGGTTGGTGCAGAAGAAAACGCGTGTGCGGCAGCGAGAAGCGACGCTCCTTCGGCGCGCCGAAAAGAATGGGGACGGCGATGCTGGCGACCCAACCGGCGCCAATCGTCGTGACCGGCGACTCGATGAATCCGAGCATGTCGTGGATCGCGAAACCCGAATCGACGTGTCCGCCCTGGGACGTGATCATCACTCGAATCGGTTCGTGATTCTCCGCGTCGAGAATCAGCAGCTGCATCATCGTCTTCTCGGCCAGCTTCTCGTCGACCGCGCCGGAGACGAGCACGGTCCGGGTCTGCAACATGCGAAGTCCGATGCCCTCCGGAGACTCTGGCTTTTCCGTCTGATCGGCCATGGTTCGAATCATTCCCCTCGTCATACGGGATTCGTCCATCAGAATCCTGGCTTCCCGGTTCCCCACTCGATTCCCCTCGTTGTCCATTCGCGGCATGACGCCACGAGCCGCTCATCAAATCGAATGCTAGCAGCCCGACAAAGCCGAGGCGGCCGGATTTCGCGGGCGGCGGCTCTCCCCCGATCGAATCGGGATCACTACACTGAGGGACCCTTGCACGAAGGATCATCAGCCCATGGAAGTCCCCCTACTCATCACCGATTTCCTACGTCGCGCCGTCGCGCTCTACCCTGACAAGACCGCTGTCGTCGACGGAGACAATCGATTCAGCTATCGCGAACTCGACGAGCGCGTCGATCGTTTATCCAACGCGCTGCTCGCTCTCGGACTCGAACGCGGCGACCGGGTCTGCATCCTGAGCCCCAATTCTCACTTTTTTCTCGAGAGCTTCTATGCAACCGCGCAGGTGGGTCTGGTTTTGGTTCCGCTGAATTACAGACTCGTGGCCTCGGACCACGAGTACATCCTGAACCATGCGGG
Source organism: Deltaproteobacteria bacterium UBA4427 (assembly GCA_963854795.1). GTDB lineage: Bacteria > Myxococcota_A > UBA9160 > UBA9160 > UBA4427 > UBA4427. The sequence goes on from CAWLAJ010000181.1 coordinate 4,689, forward strand.
CGTTTCTGCCGTACTCGTCGATTGGGAATACGCGGCCGTAGTAGATGAGATCCACGAGGCGCTTCCGAACGTCGAGCATTGGATCGTTGCCCTCGACGAGGGCGATCCGCCCGAAGGTTGGCAATCGTGGAACACGCTGGTCGACGCCGCGAGTCCAGCCAAGCCCGAATTGCCAGAGATCGGTGAAAACGAAGTCGTTTCGATCAACTACACGTCGGGCACGACGAGCCGTCCCAAGGGCGTCATGATGACGCATCGAAATTGCTACTTGAATGCCTACAACATGATCGTCCACATGACGATCCGCCACGAGGACATCGAACTCTGGACTCTGCCCATGTTCCATTGCAATGGTTGGGGCGGCGTCTATGCACTGACCGGCATGGCGGGAACCCATGTCATCCTGCGCACGATCGATGGCGAGGAGATCTTCCGTCTGCTCGCAAAGGAGAAGATCACGTTCGCCTGCATGGCGCCCGCCGTGCTGCGAACCGTTCTCGACTTTCCGGACAAGGATCGTTTCGAGATCGAATCCTCTCCGAGGTTCGTGGTCGCCGGCGCGCCTCCGCCGGCCGCATTCATCGAACGACTCGAAACGGAATTGGGCTTCGAGTTCATCCAACTCTACGGCTTGACCGAAACGGCTCCGCTCCTGACCGTGTCACGCCCCGACGCCACCACAGAACAAGGCGACTGGGCACGTCGTGCGCGAGCCGGCGTGGCCGGTCTCGGAGTCGAACTCACGGTTCTAGCCGACGACGGCAAACCTGTTCCGAAGGACGACACTTCCGTCGGCGAAATCTGCGCTCGATCGAATGTCGTTTTCGCCGGCTACTACGAACAACCGGATCAGACGGCCGAGGCAGTCTACGACGGCTACTTCCACACCGGCGATCTCGCTGTCTGGGACGAGTTCGAGAATATCCACATCGTCGACCGCAAGAAGGACGTCATCATTTCAGGCGGAGAGAACATCAGTAGCCCCGAGATCGAAGACTGCCTCTACCAGAATGCGGGCGTGCTGGAATGCGCCGTAATCGGCGTCCCCCATGAAAAATGGGGTGAGACGCCGGTCGCCCTGGTTGTCAAGCGAGAAGACAGCGACGTCAACGCCGACGAGTTGATCGAGTTCTGTCGAGAACGAATGGCGCATTTCAAATGCCCGACACAGATTCGCTTCATCGACTCACTTCCGAGAACGGTCACCGGGAAGCTCCAGAAGTACAAGTTGCGCGAGAGCTTCTGGGACGGCGATCGCCGGATCAATTGAATGGATGACATGACAACGCAAGCAGAAGTTTCGGAAAAGGGTCGCGGACTGGTCCTGGTCGCCCTCGCCTACGCGAGCGCGATCCTCGCAGCTTGGGCCACCGTCGCCCTGGCTCCGATCGATGGCCTGCTCTACCGCACGCTGGCGGCCGACGTCGTCGCGACATTCGTGGTCTTCGGATGGAGCGTCGCCTATGACAATTCGAGCTTCTACGACCCGTACTGGAGTCTCGTCCCGATCGCGATCATGATCTATTGGATGAGCGCGGTGGAAGCGGACTCGCTCGCGCTTCGAGCCTGGGCTGCCCTGGTCGTCATTACCATTTGGGGAATTCGATTGACCTTCAATTGGGCACGGGGTTGGACGGGGCTCGATCATGAGGACTGGCGTTACCTGAATTTTCGGGAGTTCTCACCGCGCTTCTACTGGCCCATCAGCCTGGCGGGCATCCACCTCTTTCCGACTGCGATCGTTTTCGCAGCAATGGCCGCTCTCTTCCCGGCCCTGATCGTCGAGGGACGTCCGGCGGGCATGATCGATGGGCTGGCGCTCGCCTTCGGCCTCACCGGAATCTTTCTCGAGTGGCAAGCCGATCGTCAGCTGAATGCCTTCATCCGCAGCGACAAGAAATCGGGCGCCGTCTTGCGAACCGGGTTGTGGCGCTATTCGCGACATCCGAATTATCTCGGCGAGATGCTGATCTGGTGGAGCCTCTTCTTGTTCGGCTTGGCCGCCGATCCGGATTGGGCAAAATGGACCGTTTTGGCTCCGCTCTCGATGACCGCCATGTTTCTCTTCGCAAGCATTCCCATGCTCGAGAAGCGGTCGCTCGGACGACGACCCGGCTATCAACGTGTGATCGATGAGACCTCGATGCTGATCCCGCTGCCACCGCGACGAGCGAAGTCGGGTACAGAGTCGGCCTGAGACCGAGGTTGGTCTCGAAATCGCCAGTAGGGACACCGGCTAAACACGACTCTTGGCGATCCGAATCAGTTCGCGAGGAGCTGCTTGAAGATCTCGAAGGTCTCGCGTTCTTCGACCGCGATTTCACCGTCAGCCTGGATCAGGCCTTCGATCGCCTCGACGAAGAAACGGCGATGGGCGGCTGGAATCGAAGTTGGATCCAGATCGTCGAGCGCGGGCGGCCGATCCAGCCATTGCTGAACCTGCAGATCATCTTCGACGCCGAGGTCGAGACGCCTGATCAATCGCGAAATGAAAACGCGCTCCTCGGGTTGGATCTCAAAATCTGCCCAGGCGAATGAGCAAACGAATTGGACCAGACGCAGACGATCGCGACGGCCGAGTTGTTCGAGCATCTCATCCTCTTGGTAGGCGGCTGCACCCTGATGGTAGGCTGCCGCGTCTTCACGGTAGGCGGCTACACCTTTGCGGTAAACGGCTGCGTCCGGCGAGATCGCAAACACATTGCTTTCGAACTCGGCGCTGCCCTGAGTGAATGAGGAGCTTAGACGGATCACGTTACTCACTCCAATCACCTCCTATTCACATGCTGACACGCCGTCAGGTTTGCGGCGCGATTATTTGCAACACAAGACCTTATAAATGTCTGTCTTCGAGTGAATTACCGATTGGAACCCACCCCAGTCGTCGTGGTTCAGACTCGAAACGCAGTTCAAACAGGGGAAAACCACTCGAATCGAATTCACATCAGAGCGACTCAGGGAGCCGCGGATCCGCTCCGCCGACCCGAAGACGGGTTCGGCGCGACACGCCTCATCTGCGCAGAATTCCCCAACACGGTCGAACGGCTGTCAGCGCGGTCGAAGTCGAAATTTCCCTTCGCGCGCAACCACACTGCGATCGGCTCGAGACTCGCTGGATCGTCCCGAACATGCGCAACGAGTGCATCCGCCAATCGCGGAGGCAATGCTGCTATGCCGCGAGCCGCCAGGAAGATATTCAAACGATCTCTGTCTTCCGTCGAGAACTCGATGTAGTCGATCCTTGAATCGGATCGTCCATTGCCGGGTTCCAGCGCTCGCGACGAGCCGCGCGAAGACGTGACAGCCAGCACCAGAACCGGGGAACGTCCGAGCCGCTCCATGAAATTCGAAAGCGCTTCGGCTGGATCTTCGTTTGAAGTGTCTTCGACGTCGAAGCTCAATGCGATCGGGCGCTCCGACGAGAGCGTCCGAAGCAGATCCGACGCACTGCGCAACAGGACTCCCTCGTCTTGTCTCGCGGCCAGCGGCACCATCGGCCCACCATCGCTTTCTTGAGACGACGCCTTCGCACAGCGCTCGCAGAGTTCCCCGGCGCGCGAGGGAATTGCCCGACGCAGAAACTCGAGCCCGTAGTGCTCAACCAATCCTTGAAGGAGTCGATCGAGAATCGGACCCTTCGGCCGGAGCTCGTGAACCGAATCGGGAAAGCGACAAGACTCGAAGCCGGACTTCTCGAGTTCGTCGACGAAGATGTCCAGCAACGCACATCGATTCAGGGCCGACGACGCGTGAACGACCAGCGCTCGCGCGCCCTGACAGCGCACCTGATCGATCGCCGTTCGAATCGACGCAAGCGCCCAACCGACGGCGCTTCCCGTTGCGCCTTCGACATCGCCCGCGGAATCAGGCGACCCATCGCAATCCAGCAATTCGGTCATCGCCACGAACTGATAGCCGCGGGCGTGGACCGTCCGGATCGATG
>CAWLAJ010000182.1:0-8499 GCA_963854795.1 Deltaproteobacteria bacterium UBA4427
TAAAATTCCCCCCCCCCCCCCCCCCCCCCGATTCATGCACCAACGCCCCGACTCGGAAGCATCGGCCTATCTGCATGCTGCGATCGACGCTGCGTGGAGAGCGGTCGGAGAGCGCCTGTCGGATTAGGTCCGCCTCGATGGATTTCCCTGTATCTTCGCTGCCGAACAGGGATGCGGCCCCAGAGGCGAGTTCGCTCCCGACTCCCCCCACCGCCATTGAGTCTGCGACAGCAGAGACTTTTCCTGGATATCCAAACCTAGATCGAGAAAATCCCGCGGTTTCGCGGGGTTTTGGGCGAGGGGCTTTGGGAAACCGAAGCGGAGACGGGACGGTGGAGTGCACGATGTCGCCACGGGCGTAGAATATCTCTGCGGGCGATTCAGGCGGTTCGGTTTGCGGGGTCTGGGGCGCAGCGCACTTGCGCGAACGCCGGCTCGGCGGAGTCCTCGACGAATACGAAAGGTGGACCGCTTAGATGGTCTGCTGAGTTTTGGCACACTACGAGGTTGAATTGATGTCCAAGCGACCCACGGCGGCCGCGCTCGAATATCACGAGGCCACCAAGCACAGTGCACAGAGTGTTCGCGCGAGCCGCCACTTCCTCGACTTTGGGAATCAACCGCTGGCTTTCAAGATCTACCGAGATCTCGAGGCGATCGCGCTTCCGCAGAGCTTTCCAGCGAACGACCTTCCGGCGCTCGAGGTGATCTCGCCACCCATCACGGCTCCGGCCGAGAAGCGCGAAGACGAGCGGACCCCAGACCTCGCCGCCCTTTCTCGCGTCCTCTATCTGTCTGCGGGGATCACGAAGCGCAAGCGCCATGCGGGCGGCGAGATCTTGTTCCGCGCCTACCCGAACACCGGCGCACTCCATCACATCGATCTCTACGTCGTCACCGGTGAGCTCCCGGGCCTTTGCGCCGGGGTGTACCACTTCGGCCCGCACGATTTCGCCCTTCGCAGGCTGCGCGAGGGCGACTATCGCGCGGTGCTCGTCGAAGCGTCCGGGCGAAGTCCCGACCTGGTGCACGCGCCGGTGATCATCGCGAGCGCCTCGACATACTGGCGCAACGCCTGGAAATACCAGGCGCGAGCCTACCGGCACTGCTTCTGGGACGGGGGGACGCTGCACGCGAACCTGCTCGCTGCGGCTGGATCCGCGCGGCTCGACCCTCGGCTGGTGATGGGCTTTGCGGACCGTCCCGTGGAACGACTGCTCGGTCTCGACCCCGAGCGAGAAGGCGCGATCGCGCTCGTGGCCGTCGGTCGGTCGGGGCAAAGGGCGCCGCCCCCCCCGCCCATGCCCGAACTGCAACTCGAGACTGAGCCGCTCTCTCACTCCGAGGTGGACTATCCGGCGATCCGAGCACTGCACGCGGCCTCCTCCCTCACGCACGGCGCCGATGCGGCCTCCTGGCGCGGCCCGTTCCCCGTGAGTGAGGAGCCCGTCGCGACCGGCTCCCTGTACCCGCTGCGGCCAAAGGCCGAGCCGGAGGTTCCACGCGAGTCGCTCGACACCGTGATCCGAAGGCGCGGCTCGACGCGGGCGTTCGACCGGAATCGCTGGCTTTCTTTCGAAGAACTCTCCACGGTACTCGACCGCGCCACGCGCGCCGTGCCTGGTGACTTTCTCGATCCGCCGGGTGCGAGTCTCCTCGACCTCTACCTCATCGTGCACGCCGTCGACGGGTTGACCGCGGGGGCCTACTACTACCGCCGCCGCGACTGTTCGCTCGAGCTGCTACGCGAGGGGAGCTTCAGAGCAATGGCCGGCCGTTTGGGCCTGGGCCAGGAACTCCCTGCTGACGCGGCGGTGAACGTTTACAGCCTGGCCAACCTCTCCCCAGTGCTCGCGCGGTTCGGAGACCGCGGCTATCGCGCTGCGCAGCTCGAGGGGGGTATCACGGGAGGCCGCCTGTACCTCGCCGCCTACGCCCAGCGCTTCGGGGCCAGTGGGCTTACCTTCTTTGACGACGACGTAACGGAGTTCTTCTCGCCGCACGCAGCAGGTAAGAGCGTCATGTTCCTCGTCGCCCTGGGTCATCCCGACCGTGCCGCACTAGGGCTGAAAACGTGAGTCATCTCGTGAAGATCACCGCCGAGGATCTCTGGAAGCGCAATAGTGATACGGCCGACGCCTGTCTGGCGCATCCCTTCGTGCAGGGCATCGGATCGGGGGATCTTTCCGTCGAATGCTTCCAGATCTACGTGGCGCAGGACGCCTACTTCCTCGAATCGTTCGGGCGCGCATACGCCTTGGCACTCGCGAAGAGCCCCGATCGGGAGGGAGCCGTCGTCTTCAAGGATCTGCTCGTCGGCGTCTTCGAGGAGCTCACGCTGCACGAAGCCTACGCCGCGCGTTGGGGAGTGAGCCTCGAGACCGAGCCGCGGCCTTCGACGAGCGCCTACTGCGACTTCTTGCTTCGCACCGCGTCTCTCGAGCCCGTAGTGTGCGGGAACTCGGCCGATCGAAATCCGAATGGGTCTGCCCAAGTCGGAGGCCTTCATCATCGATACGGCTGGCGCGACGCAGCATGACCGTCGCACATACCCGGAGTCGCGACGGCCGGACGAACGTTGAAAACACAGAGGATCCGAACATTCATCTCGACCAGGTGCTGAATGACCTCTGACTTCGAGGACGAGCCGTGATCGACATAACCCGGGCCGCAAGCCCCGCCGAGGCGCTTGGGCTTGCGAGCCCGCCCGCGCTCGTGGCTCTCGTTGGCGGCGGGGGGAAGAGCAGCCTCATGTTCGCTCTCGGCCGCGGCCTCCCCGGCCGCGTCGTGATGACCACGACGACGCGTATCTTCACGGCGCAGATGAGCCGGGCCGCGGAGGTCTGCACCCTCGCTGAAGAGAACTGGTGGGAGCGGCTCTACGCGTTCGACTCGAGCCTGCTGGTGGTCGGGGGAGTGGAAGGAGACCGCGCCACGGGTGTGCCTCCCGAGCTTCCCGCCGAAATGCTCGCCTGTTCGGGAGTCGATTGGGTGGTGATCGAGGCGGACGGCTCGCGGATGTTGCCCGTGAAAGCCCCCGCTGCGCACGAGCCGGTGGTGCCCAACGAGACCAGCCTGCTGGTCGTGGTCGTCGGTGTCGACGCACTCTCGGGACCGATCCGCGAGGTTTCCCACCGCCCCGAGCGGGTGAGCACGATCACGGGGCTGACTCCCGAGGAGACCCTGACGCCCGAGGCGCTAGCGACGCTGCTCACGTCCTCGCAAGGCGGCCTGAAGGACGCCCCGCAAGCGGCACGTGTCGCCATGCTGATCAACAAGGTGGAGTCCGCTTCGCAGCTCGAGGCCGCGCGCCGGGTCGCGCGCTGCGTGCTTCGCGAGCCGGGCGTAGAGCGCGTCGCGATCGGTGCCTTGCAGGGGCGACTCTCCTCTGACTGGGAGGTCTGCTCGCGCTGATGCGCCGCGCCTCCGCGCTCCTGCGAGCGCGTCCCGCCAAACGAACGCCGGTCTCCGATCGGGGCTACTTTCGACAAAGCGCGGCGAAGGCGGCAGCGACCTCCGGGTCGACGTCCGGGTCTGCCAGGGTTCGCTCCATCGCACGACCGGATAGGCGACGGGCGGCCAGACCGATGTTGTGGGACGAACTGGCGTCATCCATAATCGAAGTCGCCCAGGGGGTTCGTCAGGAAGACGGACTCGCGGTTCGCCCGCCGCACAAGGGGAACCATGCAACACCGAGCCTTTGCCACCCTGAGTCTTTGCTTCTTTGCCGCGGCACACACCGGCTGCATGACGGCGGTCGCCGCCTTCCAGCCCGAGAACATCGGCGGGGAGACGATCGTCATCACCACGACCGAAGCGGACGGGGAGTCCCACGAGCGGGTGCTGTCACCCATCGACTACGACGGTCGGCTCTTCGTCGCCGCCAACCACTGGCCGCGCGCGTGGTACCACCGCGCACTCGAGAATCTGGATGTCAGCGTGCTCCGCAGCGGCGAGACCACCGACTACCGCGCCGTCCCTGTCAGCCAAGAGGAACGCGAACGCCTCCTCGACGAGTCGGGATTTCCTCTGGCCGCCTACGTCTTCACCGGCTTTGCGCCGAGGCAGTTTCTCCGGCTCGATCCGCGCTAGGTCGTTCCGCTCGCACCGCCGCGCGGGGCGCGAGAGCCGAAACGCGCTTCAGGCGAGCGGCGGGAAGCTCCGCGACTCGAGGGCCGAACAGAGGGTGGGGACCCGCCGAGAGGCCCGGATCCGCACGATGTCCCTGTATTTTCCCTAGCGAACAGGGATTTCGCGCGCAGAGACGAGTTCGCACCAGACTCTCTACCCCCACCGCCATTGAGTCTGCGTGGGCAGAGACTCTTCCCGAGTAACTGGTGATTGTCCGAGAAATTCACGCGATGCCGCTGGATGTGATCGGGAGCCAGGCGGAATCGACCGGGAAGCTCGCACTTTGAGCCGTCAAGGGCGCCAGGATGACGACGGCAGTCGCGAGAATGAAAGCGGGCGAGAGCGTGAACCTGAGCGAGTGTCGATTCGCATCGGATGTCGAGTCTCCTCAGACTCTCGACCCCCAACGGGGCCCCTGGGCGGGCATGCCCGAGGTGCACCCCCGATAAACGCTGTCCACGCGCCCTTCGACGCGGAATCAGGTCGTCCGTCGCGGCCCGCTTCTCGTTTGAATGCCGCCGTCGGTGTAGACTCCCGACTCAAGGGCATGGGGTTCTCGTAGCGAAGATCGCTGCGCGACCGCGATGTCCGAGTGAACGCAACCACCCAAGAGGAGGATCCTCATGGCCGCCCCCGCCATCCTCGATTCCGTTTCCAGCTTTCTTACAGAAGATCATGGCTTGTTGATCGGTGGGCGCTGGCAGCCCGCCGCGAGTGGAGAGACCTTCACCGTCGAGAATCCGGCCCAGGAGAATACGATCGCGAACGTCGCCCGGGGAGACGACGAAGATGTGAAGCGCGCCGTTGCGGCCGCGCGGCGAGCCTTCGAGGGCAGTGCCTGGCGAAAGATGAACCCGAGTGCCCGTGGTCAGCTGCTCTGGCGGCTCGCGGATCGGATCGAGGCCCAGGCCGAGGAGTTTGCGCAGCTCGAGAGTCTCGACAATGGCAAGCCGCTCGCCGTGGCGCTCGCCGCGGACGTCGCGCTCACCGTCGACCATTTTCGCTACTACGCCGGCTGGGCCACAAAGGTCGAAGGCGAGACGATTCCAATCAATTCGGGCGATGGTGCTGCCTATCTCGACTACACGATGCGAGAGCCTATCGGCGTTGTCGGGCAGATCATTCCCTGGAATTTTCCGCTCCTGATGGCGGCGTGGAAACTCGCCGCTGCACTCGCGTGCGGCAACACGGTCGTATTGAAGCCGGCGGAACAAACACCGCTCACGGCGCTTTTGTTGGCGAAGCTGATCGGCGAGGTCGGATTCCCGGAAGGCGTCGTGAACGTCGTGACGGGCTTCGGGGATGCCGGCGCTGCTCTCGCCTCTCACCCAGGAGTCGACAAGGTCGCCTTCACCGGGAGCACCGAGGTCGGGCACGAGATCGTCAAGGCCTCTGCGGGTAACCTGAAGCGTGTCTCCCTCGAACTCGGGGGGAAGAGCCCGGCCATCGTCTTCGACGATGCGGATCTCGAGCTCGCCGCCGCAGGAGTGGCCGGTGCGATCTTCTTCAACCACGGTCAATGTTGTTGTGCGGGGTCTCGGCTCTTTGCCGCGTCGGCTATCCACGAAGAGTTGGTCGAGCGCGTGAGTGCGATCGCACAGAGTACGCGTCTCGGTGATGGCTTTGATCCCGAGACCGAGATGGGGCCCCTGGTCTCAAAGGTGCAATACGAGCGCGTCACGGGCTATATCTCATCGGGAAGCGAGCAGGGGGCTCAGCTGAATACGGGTGGCGTCGAGCGGCCCGATGGTTTGGAAAAGGGTCATTTCGTTCGACCTACGGTCTTCACGGACGTGAAGAACGACATGCGCGTCGTTCGCGAAGAGATCTTCGGTCCGGTGGTCTGTGTCCAGCCCTTCGAAGAGCTCGACGAAGTCATCACGCGCGGAAACGACACACCCTACGGCCTCGCGGCGAGTGTCTGGACGAAGGATATCAGCAAGGCGCACAAGGTCGCCGCCGGCTTGCAAGCCGGAACCGTTTGGATCAACTGCCACAACGTCTTCGATGCGGCCGCACCCTTTGGCGGCTACAAGAAGAGTGGTTACGGCCGCGAGATGGGACGTCACGCTCTGGACCTCTACACCCAGACCAAGAATGTGATCGTCAACCTCGGTTAGCTGGCGCCCGGCGCTCGAAGCCCCGACGGTCGAGAGCATCAATGCTCGTCGCTAGCGTTGAATCGACCCGCTGAACACGCGGCTACCCATCCCGTAGTGTGCCAAAAGTCGGCCGAACATAAACATGTACAACTTCAGCTGCTTAGGCGAGCGCCGGATCTGCGGTTTCGGCCGATTTCTCCCAGATTTGCTGGCCTAGACTCGGGCAGATGAACGCTCTACCGCTGTAATTCTTGATGTTGATCTTCGCTGGCTGGGTCAATCGACACCAGCAGGACGTGATCGAATATCTCCAAGAGGAGAACCGAGCCCTGCGCGCCCAGCTCGGCGGAAAGCGACTTCGGTTTACCGATCAGCAGCGTCGACGGCTCGCCGCGAAGGCCAAGCAAGTTGGCAGAAGAGGGCTCTTTGAAATAGAGACCCTGGTGACCCCGGATACGCTGCTCCGATGGCACCGTCAGCTGATCGCGAGAAAGTATGACGGCAGCGAAAGCCGAAGACCCGGTCTTCCACGACCCCCGCTCCCTCGCGATCCACAACAAGAAGCGCGCGAGCCTTCACGCCAAGTGCATCGTCATTGACGACGAACGGGCGCTCATCACGTCGGCCAACTTCACCGAGGCCGCACATGAGAGGAACATCGAAGCGGGGACGGTCATCACGGACACCAATCTCGCCAAAGCTCTAAAGAGACAGTTCGAAACGCTGATGGACCACGGAGCTCTCGTTCGGGTCCCGGGATTGGGAACGAAGCTTCTACATGCAACTGCAGAACCAGCGGTATTGCTGAATAGGAAGCTGGTCGCAATGGTTGCGTCGGTGTCGAAAGAAGCGGTCGCACTGGTTCGGGATCGCTGGAGCTGATCGGCGTTCATTGTTTCTTGATCGAAACTAGCTGTCAGTCGTACTCGACGGCCGACGACTCCGATGCTCGCGTCGTCCTCGACTGTAAACGGCCATCTACGGAGACCAATCGCGTTCCCACTTTCGAGTTGACCTAAAGTTGACCTAAGTGTTCGCCACGCACCCCTACGCACGTGTAAACACGTAAACATCAATGAATTCAACGATCGCAACACGTTTCCAACGTGAGGGTCGCCAGTTCGAATCTGGTCTCGTGCTCCACTTAAGCCCCCGAATATTCTCGTTTATCCGAGATGTTCGGGGGTTTTCTGTTGTTAGGTTGTGCGTTCTCTTTATTCATCCGGCGAATCCTTCACTGTTTAGAAGTAGTTCGAATCAGGCGGATCAGCTTCCACCCGGCCTCGAGGCGTCACTCGTTTCATCATCGTCAGTCCAGCCGGGCCTCGCGCGCGCTCGTTCGTTACGCTCCGTGGTCGCGCTTGCTAGGTCGCCGACGGCTTTGCCATCACCTCGAGCCAGGTGCGTACGATGGTGGCGACTCGCTCGTCGAGCTCCTCCACATCGATATCGATACGCGTAGCAAACGGTTCGCGGAAAATGCGGTAGCCACGGCTCAGCGCTGAGAGCGCTACCTGCAGCGCCTCGAGATCGTGAGCACGATCGATGTCCCCGTCGATGACGTCCTGGCGCAGGGCGCTGAGCGCCGCCTCGTATTGCGGCATCGGGTCGACGGTTTCGTCCCCGTCGATGACGAGCAGGGCGCGCAATTGGCTGTCCTGAATCTTGTCGGTCGACCGGAAGGTTCGAAGCCTCCGCTCGACGAAGGAGACGCCCCGCCGGTCGGCCAACAGGGAGTCGACCACCGCTTCGAAGCGACGGGTGATCGCCGCGCGCAGCAGCTCCCGTCTCGAGCCGAAGTAGTGGTAGATGTTGCCGCGATTGACCGCGGCACCGTCGGCGACCTCGCGGAGATTGAGACCGGCCAGCACGCCGTTGCGCCGGATGAGGTCGAGGGCGGCATCGATGAGCCGACGCTCGGTCTCGGCCCGATTCTTCTTTGTCTTGGTGTTTGTCTTCGTGGCCATCGATCTGTTCGCCTTCTCCAGCCTGTTTGCGAGACGACTGGCCATCAGCAATACTGGGTTCGCCAAATTTATCGTAACGATAATAATATTTATCATAATGTTCAACCGTGGCATCGGTTCCGGGGAGAGCGAATGTTGAAGAAAATCCTGCTTGGGTTCTTAGGCCTGCTCTTGCTTGTCGCCGCCATCGGATGGTTCACGATCGGCGAGAACTTTCGGTACGCCAATCGAGCGTTTGGGCGCGAGAGCGCCGCCGCTGACTATGCGCTCCAGGACGATTCGAAGGTCGATGCCCCTGC
>CAWLAJ010000183.1:0-8480 GCA_963854795.1 Deltaproteobacteria bacterium UBA4427
CACCTCGGGTGCCAGGGCGTCCTTTCACGGTCCGCCCTGGGGATTGCATGCAGTGTCTTCTACCCGCTCGGGCGCCTTCCGCTGCCCGCGAAGTACAGATCCGACATTTCGAACCCTCTGTTGATTTGGCAGTTGTAATTTTATTTTACACTCGCATATGATTATCCGGTCGACTGGGCCGATTGCGTCCAATGAATTGATCTGAAGCGGTGAGCATTGGCGAGGAGTGCGCGGATGAGTCGTCTGGAAGGCAGGGTTGCGATCGTGACCGGTGCCGGGGGAGGGATTGGCCTGGGTGTTGCTCGTGCCCTCGCAGCCGAAGGCGCAAAGATCTTCGTGGCGAACCGCAACAAGGCTGCCGGTGAAGCGGCGGCCTCGGGAATCGATCGCGATTTCGCAGATTCCGGAGCGCGCGCCTTCTATGTCCAGACCGACGTTTCGAATCAGGAGAGCGTCTATTCGATGGTCTCGGCCTGCAGTCGGGAATTCGGCCGCGCCGACATTCTCGTCAACAACGCCACGCCCACTGGCGGCACGGCCCGGCTCGAACACATGACCACGGAAGCGATCGACGAACATCTTCGCGTCAACTACGTCGGTGCCTTCTGGGCCATGCAAGCCGTATTTCCAATCATGAAGACCGCAGGTTGGGGCCGGCTGATCACGATGTGCTCGCTCAACGGCATCAACGCACATCGATACACCACGATGTACAACGCCTCGAAGGAAGCCGCGCACGCCCTCGCCCGCACCGCAGCCGTAGAATGGGGTCGCTACGGGATCACCTCCAACGTGCTCTGCCCCTTTGCCGCGACGCCGCCCTGGGAAGTCTTCGAAAAGTACGATCCCGACAGCGCGCGCAGCATCGTCGAGGGCAACCCGATCCAGCGAATCGGCGATAGCGAAACCGACATCGGTCCGGTCGCCGTCTTCCTGGCCTCCGAAGCATCACGCTACGTCACGGGCAATACGATCCACGCCGACGGCGGCGGCCATATCAACGGCGTTTCCTGGAAGATGGAGTTACCCGAATGACGAGGCGAAACGTCCGAATTCCTCGAGCACGTCTACTTTGAGTTCGATCGCGCAATTCCTCCCACTGCCCGCGCTCTTGCGACTGCTGCGAAGGCATCGTCCGGACGCCGGCTACCGGAAACGTGCGCGCAGCCGAATCCTCTTCAGCGCAATGATCGAACCGCTTCGTTGGTTCGAACGGCTGCGCTACGGCGCGCTGATGCGAAGAACGCGCATCGAGCCGGACCCCGTCTTCCTGCTGGGCTTCGGTCGCAGCGGTACCACCCACTTGCACAATCTGCTCTGGAAGGATCCCCAATTCGGCGTCGTCACGAACTATCAGGCTAATATGCAGCCGATCGCGCTTCTGGGACGAGGTTGGCTGCCCGGCCTCTTCGCGGGTCGGCTCCCCGACAAACGCCCGATGGACAATGTCGCGATCTCCCTCGACGGGCCTCAGGAGGAAGAGATTGCGATCGCCAACCTGACCGATCACGCGCCACTGCATTTCATGAGCTTTCCACGCGAGCTCCCCGATATCTACGATCGCTACGTCTGCGACCTGGGCTCCGACCCCGTCGCCACGAAGGGTTGGAAACGGGCCTACCTCGAGGTTCTCAAGAAGGCCACGATTCTCGCAGAGAATCGACAACTCGTCCTCAAGACGCCCCCTAACACGGGCCGGGTTCGCGATCTGACGGAAATGTTTCCCGACTCTCGCTTCGTCCATATCGTGCGCAATCCCTACAAGGTCTATCAATCGATGCGGAATATGTATCGAAAGATCCTGCCTTCCCAGGTTCTGCAGGATTTCGAATGGGACGACATCGATGATTGGATCGTCGATGCCTACAAGGTCTTGATGATGAAATACCTCGACGAACGCAAGCTGATCCCGGCGGAGCGTCTCGTCGAGATCCACTACGAGGACCTCGATGAACGACCGATCGAGATCCTCGAGACGATCTACGACCGACTGGCGCTCGCGGGTTTCGACAAAGCGCTGCCCCACTTCGAACAATATTTGCGCGACCTCGGAACCTACGAGAAGAACAAATTCGAGTTTCCGCAAGAGATCGTGAATACCGTCAACGAACACTGGGGCTTTGCGTTCGAAGCCTTCGGGTACGATCGGCTCTAGACCTGCATCGGATGGAGCCGGAGCCACGCACATCCACCCGGACACGCGGACCCACGATTCGGGCCAGGCGGATTTCCGGCCTTGGAGACATCATGAGCGATCATCAGAAATTTGAAGAGACGCTTCGAGCGCTGACCGCAGGCCAGCGACCCGTAAAACACGATCGAAACGAATTCGTGGGTCATGCCGACGTCGTGCATCAACTTCTCGAAGTCGCCCCCGACGAAATCCGGGAGGATCTGGAATTCCTGCATCAACTTCTCGTCGAAGCGCGAGACGCAAGTGGCGCGGGCGTCCTCGGCATTTTTCCGCGCCTGACGAATCCGGACCTGGCGCTGGTCGAGGGACGAATCTCGGACTATATCGCCGAGCATTGCGGCATCCGTCTCGACGACGGTCGCTACGAGTCGGGCAAGTTGGTCGGCGAATCGTCTTCCCCGGGTTGGCCCGGCGTGGGAAGCCCACTCACGAACAATCGCTTTCCCTACCTCCTCGATACCTCGGCCTCGAATTATTTCAGCAATCGCTTCTGGCATGGCGAAGACGGGCCGCCCGGATTCATCCCCGTGCCCCGAAACGGTCGCGTGGTCTTTCGCGGCGAATACGCCAACGCTCGATATTTCGCCTTCCACCCCTCGGATTTCGATACCAACACGCTCCCGACGCTCGTCGACGTCGATCTCGACCCCGACCCCGGAAGCCTCAATCCGTTTCGCGAACCGGTGCCTGCGGGAACGGAGCGCCGCTATACGGCGCAGCTCGTTTTCGGCCCGGAGCCGGAAACGCCGGAACCCAATACCACCTACGTGGGCCGCAAGCGAAACGGGGAGCCGAACCCGGCCGTCTTCAATATCTATCGGACCACCGACTCGGAACTCGGTGCGCTACCGCCTAACAACGCCGGGGTCCCGCTGCCGGCCGTGACCGTCTACGACGCAGAAGGAAACCAGACGCTCCACTTCGACGCCGACGATCCCTACCCTCCGGGATCGGTGCCACCGGTCGAGACGACCCGCTTCGCTTCCCTACCGATTCCCGATCATCGCGGTCTGGTCTGGCCCGAACGATTCGACATCAAATCCAATTGGGGTCTGCCCTACGACATTCTGGCCAGCGACGACATTCTCTATCTCGTGACGCCCTACACGCGACGTCTCGGCAACGTTTTCGTCGTTCGTGCGAAGGCGCTTCGGACTCCAAAGACACCGCAAGAGCCCGTTTACGCTCCGGGTATGGACATCCGCGGTTTTACGATCACGACCTACAACTTCTGGGCGGGCATCTGCAATAGCGCCATCGTCGATCGCGATGTCGCACTCGATGACGAGGGCTGGTTCACGATCGTCATTTCGTCAGAGGAGAATCGACCCAGCAATGCGACGCCGGATCATGACGTGACGTGGCTCGACTGGGGTGCCTACCTGGACGGTCAGCTCACCTTCCGATTCCTGCTGCGACGCGATGCGAAGCTGCAGGAGTTGCGAGAGGCCATCACGTCGGGCAAGCCTTCGAAGGAAATCGCGCTCTACGTCCCGCAAGCCACACACTGCTCGCGCGAGGAATTCGAAGCGGGGGCTTGGCGAGAGAAACTGGCCGCAAAAAACGCCGGGTGAGGACGCGGCGCGTTCGACTAGCGCGTCAGCGCCAACAACACGCCGGCAGCGACCGCGGAGCCCAGCACGCCGGCCACGTTGGGCCCCATCGCGTGCATCAACAGGAAGTTCTGCGGGTTGTTCTCCAACCCAACCTTGTTGACGACGCGAGCCGCCATCGGAACCGCGCTCACCCCGGCCGCCCCGATCAGCGGATTGATCGGATCGCGGCTGACAAGATTCATCAGCTTCGCGAGCAGCACTCCCGAGGCGGTGCCGATCGCGAAGGCGATCAGGCCGAGAAAGAGGATGCCGAGCGTCTCCGCGCTCAGGAATTTATCGGCCGCCAGCTTGCTTCCGACCGCCAGACCCAGCAGGATCGTGACGATATTGATCAGTTCGTTCTGGGCGGCCTTCGCCAGCCGATCGACGGCTCCGCATTCCTTCAGGAGATTGCCGAACATCACGGCGCCGACCAGGGGCGTCGCGTCTGGAACGAGAATGATGCAGGCCGCCAACACCGTCAGGGGAAAGAGGATCAATTCGATCTTCTTGACCGGCCGAAGCTGGACCATCTTGATCTCTCGCTCCGCCTGAGTCGTGAGCAGCCGCATGATCGGGGGCTGGATGATCGGAACCAGAGCCATATAGGAATAGGCGGCGATCGCGATCGCGCCCAACAGGTCGGGCGCGAGCTTGCCGGCCAGGAAAATCGCCGTCGGTCCATCGGCGCCGCCAATGATGCCGATCGCGGCGGCATCGCCGAGATCGAAGTCGATGAAATCGAGTTTGTCGCTCAGCGTCAACGCACCGATCAGGGTGGTAAAGATGCCGAATTGTGCCGCCGCCCCCAGCAGCGCCGTCTTCGGATGCGCCAGCAAGGGACCGAAATCCGTCATCGCCCCGACGCCGAGAAAGATCAGCAGCGGGAAGAGCCCGTTGCTGATGCCCATGTTGTAGATGATTCCGAGGAAACCGTCGGGACCCCCGATGTCGGCAATCGGGATATTCGCGAGCAATCCGCCAAACCCGATCGGGATCAGCAAGAGGGGCTCGAAGCCGCGCCGAATCCCGAGATAGAGCAGCAAGAGACAGATCGGCATCATCACCGCCTGGCCGGGCGAGAAGTTCGCGAGTCCCGTCGATTGCCAGAGTTCGAGTCCGATCGTCTCGAAGTTCAAGGGGCGATCTCCACCAGCGCATCACCGGTACTGACCGCTTGATCGCCTGCGACCAACATCGCCGAGACCACGCCCGCGACAGGCGCCTTGATCTCGATTTCCATTTTGAGCGCTTCGAGGACCAGGAGAATGTCGCCTTCGGCGACGCGATCCCCCTCGGAAGCCACCAGTCGAAGAACCTGCCCGGCGAGTTCGGCGCAGACGATCTCGCCGTTGCCCGAAGGCTTTGAAGGCTCCGCGGCGGCGGCGGCGCCTCCTTCGCTGATCGAATACGAATAGGCCTTTCCGTTGACCGTCGCCTTGCCACCGTCAAAGGCCACATCGTAACGACGGTTGCCGACTTCCACGGTGTATGAAGATGAGCCGCCGACGGCCCCAGACGCGGCATCGGCGTTCGGGTCGACTTTGCGCACGCCGTTGGGTCGTTCACCCTGCAGGAAGGCGATGCCCTTGTCCTTCAGCGCCGACGCGATGAAGATCGATTCGTCCGTGATCTCGATTTCTTCTTTCGTGAGCAGCGCCTTGGCGGCGTCGATTCCCTTGGCCGAATCCTCGTCGTTGATTTCACGCGGATTGCGCGTCGTGGGTTCGAGTTCCAGTTGTTCTCTGGCAAGTCGAACAATCTCGGCATCGGCGGGAACCGGGGTCTTTCCGAAATAACCCAAGACCATCTTCCCGTAGCCCTCTGCGATGCGCTTCCAGGGTCCCAGGACAACGTTGTTATAGGCCTGCTGGAAATAGAATTGACTGACCGGGGTGACCGAAGTGCCGAATCCACCCTTTCGAACGACATCGCTCATCGCGGCGATCACCGCCGGAAATTGATCGAGCGTGCCCGCGTCTCGCATCATCTGCGTATTCGCGGTCAGGGCACCGCCCGGCATGGGCGAGTAGGGAATCAGCGGCTCGACGGCGGTCGCCTCGGGCGGAACGAAATATTCCTTCATGCATTCTTTGAAGACGGCCTCCGCTTCGACGACCTTGTCGACGTCGATCCCGAGGTCATATTCCGTGCCGCGCAGCGCATGCCACATCACGATGAAGTCGGGTTGGCTCGTGCCACCGGAAACAGGCGCCATCGCCAGATCGATCCCGTCGGCGCCCGCGTCGAGTGCGGCGAGATAGGCGCTGACGCTCACACCCGCGGTCTCGTGCGTGTGCAGTCGCATATGAATGTCGTTGCCGAGTCGCTGGCGTGCGAGCTTGATCGTTTCGTAGACCTTCGAGGGCACCGCGGTTCCGGATGCATCCTTGAAGCAGATCGAATCGAAGGGCACACCGTCGTCGAGGATTCCCTCGAGTACACCCATGTAGAACTCGGGCGTATGGGCGCCCGAACAGCCCGGCGGCAATTCCATCAAGGTGATGGTGACCTCGTGCTTCAAGCCGGCTTCTGCGATGCACCTTCCCGAGTAGGATAGATTCCGGACATCGTTGAGCGCATCGAAGTTCCGGATGGTCGTCATGCCATGCTTCTTGAAGAGCTTGGCGTGGAGATCGATGATGTCGGAACTCTGCGAGTCGAGTCCGACCACGTTCACGCCGCGAGCCAGCGTCTGAAGATTCGCTTCGGGCCCCACCGTCGTACGAAACGTATCCATCATGTCGAAGGCGTCTTCTTGACAGTAGAGGTAGAGCGACTGATAACGGGCTCCGCCGCCGGCTTCGAAATGCGTGAAGCCCGCTTCGATCGAAGCCTCGAGCGCCGGAATGAAGTCGGGCGTCTTGACGCGCGCACCGTAGACCGACTGGAAGCCGTCGCGGAACGAAGTATTCATGACTGATACGAGCTTTTTCGCCATCCTAGACTCTCTGTCCTTGTCGACGCGCCTGGGCCAATGCCAGCACCAGGGCGATCTCTTCGTCTTGTCCAGTGTTGCCGGTCCGCGCCTTCGCAGAACCATCCGGCTCTGGTTCGGGGAAGCGATCGGCAAACTTCTCGAAGAAAAGTGCCGAGCCGTTCATCAAGCCGACCAAGAGCGTGAGGAACGCGAAAACCGTCAACATGCCAACGGCCATCAGCCGAAAGCCTTCAACAATCATGCGCTGAACCCCCATCCTGCTAATTGGGATTGAATCCCGCCGGCGCGAACGATGGCGAGCGGAACGTCGAACGAGGCGTCTGCCGGGTCGCCGGCCGGCTCATACCATAGGGGTTTTTGAGACGTTCGCTGGCGTCACCGGGGACGAAATCGAACTTCCAACCTGAGTGGAAATCCCTCGCGGGGCGCACTGCGTCAAGCCCGAGTCGAATCTCGCGGGAACCTGGGTGACGTCCGGGGACGAACCCGTCACACTGTCCGTGCCCGGAAATTGGAACAGACATGACTTCGAAGGACGCGGAATCCCCCGTACCCACCGGGACCCAGCTGATGGCCCTGGATCCGGCGTTCCGTGAGGATCCCTACCCGATCCTGGCCGACCTGCGCTCGCGTGATCCGATCCACCACGATAAACAACTCCACCGCTATGTCCTGACCCGTCACGACGATGTCGAAGGGGTTCTGCGCAATCCCGAACATTGGAGTGATCCACGCAAGGGCGTCGAAGGCGGCTTCGCGAGAGTCTTTCTGGGACGCGGCGACGAAGAGCCGTCCATGTTGTTGATGGACGATCCCGGACATCGGCGCCTCCGGAATCTCACTCGTCATCCCTTGGGGCCGCGGGCGGTCCAGCGTTGGCGCGAGCGGGTCAGAGAAGTCGCGACGCGAATCGTTGGCGAGATCAAGGACGACGAATTCGATCTGATCGCAGAGGTCGCGAATCCGATACCCACCATCGTGATCGCCGAATTGCTGGGCGTCGATGCGGCCCAGCACGAAGAGTTCAAACGTTGGTCGGATGCGTCGGTGAAGGGAGCATTCGGCCCGGCCAACGATCCAGCCGACGTGATTGCCGCGGAGGAAGCGGGCGAGCATCTGAACAGGTTCTTTCGCGACGAAATCGAAAAGCGCCGAAGCCACCCGGGCGGGGACCTGATCAGTTCGATGCTCGGCGTCGAAGACACTGCCGACCCGCTGACCGACGACGAAATCGTGTCGCAGTGCAGCCTGTTACTGCTGGCAGGGAATCTCACGACCAGCGACCTGATCGGAAACGGCGTGATGGCATTGCTTCGCCATCCCAGTGAACTCGCCAAGCTCCGTGCAAACCCGAAGCTGATGAAGAACTGCGTCGAGGAAATCCTGCGCTACGACTCACCCGTCACGAACTCGGGGCGAATCGCGCACGAGGACATGGAAATCGATGGCATCAAGATCGGCCGGGGCGAATCGCTGAGCGTTTCGCTCGCCGCGGCCAACCGCGATCCCGCGGCCTACCCGGAGCCCGATCTATTCGACATCGAACGCAAGGACACCCATCACCAGGCCTTCGGCGGCGGAACCCATTTCTGCATGGGTGCCCATCTCGCACGTCTGGAGGCCGCCGAGACCTATGCGGCCCTGCTGGCTCGATTTCCCAGCCTCTCTCTCGGCGAAGGAGGCCATCGCTACGCTGGAAATCCGAGTTTTCGGGGCTTCGAAGAGCTCTGGGTGCACGGCCGGGACTAGG
>CAWLAJ010000184.1:0-8480 GCA_963854795.1 Deltaproteobacteria bacterium UBA4427
ACGCGGAGTGATTCGTCGTCGAGTAGTTGCCGCATCGCTGCGGCGAGGGCACGAACGTCGTTGGACCGGACGGCCAAGCCCGTTTCGTCGTGACGAATGGCCTCGGGGATGCCGGTCACGTCTGTTGACACGCACGGCGTTCCAAGTGCCATCGCTTCCAGCAGCACGGTCGGCAACCCGTCGCGATTGCCATCCGCGCCGGTTACGCAGGGCGCTGCAAGGAGGGCAGCGGCTCGGATTCGCTCGATGACATCCGCCTGTGGGCGAGCCCCGACGAGATGAACCCGCGACTCGAGCCCGAGATCCGCGATCTGCTTTCGAAGCGCATCCTCGAGCTCACCCTTGCCGACTATCTCGCAACGAAATTTGCGGCCCGCCTCGTTCAGAAGATGGCAGGCGTCGACGAGATCGTTGAACCCCTTCTTCTCGACCAATCTTCCGACTGCGAGAATCGTTGGGGGTCGCGAGGTCGGATCGTCGTAGGAAAAGCGTTCGAGATCGAGTCCGTTGTAAATGCGCACGATTGAATTGGTGGATTCAGGACAGCGTTTGCCGAGAAATTCTCGATTGAACTCGCTCACGGTCACGACGGCGCTGGCGTCGCGAATTTTCTTGGTGAGCTCTGCCGGATCGACAGATTCGTGGAAGATGTCTTTGGCATGTGCGGTGAAGCTGTATCGAATCTGGCTGAAGGCCGCGGCGGCGCGTGCAATCGCTGTTGCCTCGGTCGCGAAGTGTGCGTGGATGTGGCCAATGTCGAGACGCCTAATCTCGAGCGCAAGTCGAATTGCCTGGTAGAGATGTCTTGCTTCGAGCTCGTGGTGTTCTGCGAGCGTTGTCCAGGTTTCCGGTATTTCGTCGGCGAGCCGTACCTGCGATGCCCAAAACTCCGAGACCTTGAGGCCGGTCGACGTCAGGTAAGTCACCGGGGCACGTACTCGCGAGATCGCGTCTTGAAAATGCCCGTCTTCTGGGTACCGGAGTGAAAAAATGTGTAAGTCGACGCCCGCTCGCTCGAGCTCGAGGATTTCGTTCACCACGAACGTCTCGGAATAGCGTGGGTAGCGTTTCAATACATAAGCGACGCGTTTGACGATGGGGATGGTCACGCGATCGCCTGTAGGCCAGAAATGGGCTGACTCGCCACGCTCTGGAGCAGGCTGGGTAGCCTGCGAAGACCGTCGAGGTCGATGTTTACACCGCGAGCGTTCTCGCGAGTCGCGCCGGTGTCGAGCCAGTCTGTCAGGTAGTCTGCGTCGAGCTTGGCCGGCTCGATGCTGTCCAGAACACCCATCGCGCGTAGCCGGTCCGCGCGAATCGCCTGCTCTTTTCGCGGTATGACACGCGGCACGATCAGGACATGCTTTTCCGATCCGAGAAGCTCGCAGACCGTGTTGTATCCACCCATTGTAATGATGTGGCTCGCCCGCTCAATGAGTGGCCTCAAGTCCGGCACGAAGTGAACAACGCGCAGTGCCAGATTGTCGGCGGCGTATCGCTCGACTTCCCGAATCGCCTCTCTGGCCATGAACGGACCCGTCACGATGGTGCCCGTTCGTCGGCCGAGATTGCAGATCGCGAACGCGCGTGCGAGCGCGATCCCGTCCTGGCCGCCTCCGACCAGGCAAAGCGCCGATCCGTCTTCGACGGGTCGAGAGTTCACTATCCTGTTTGTCGAGCCGCGTGGGCAGAGATAGCCGGTAAAGAAGACATCGGCGTGAAGCTGCGAGAGCGATCGGCAGGACTTGATCGTGTCGTAGACCCTGGGATCCCCGTAGACCCAGACGGTGTCATAGTATCGATTTGCCGCAGCAACGTTGTTCTCGGATTGCCATTCGTTGTCGACGCGATCGGGTTCGTCGAGCACGTCGCGAATCCCGAGGACGCATCTCGTATTTCCCCGGCTCCGTAGCATCTCGAGGCTTGAATCCAGCTCGCCGAGTACGCCTCTGGGCGCCTTGTCGACGATGAATACGTCTGGCGCAAAGGACCCCAAGGCAGCTCGAATCGTCGCGGAGCGAAGAGCGATCAAGTCCTTCAGGCCGATGCCGAGCCGACGCGATTGGTAATGCCCCTCAAGACTCTTTTCGAGTGAAGGAAGACACAGGCATTCGCATTTGCCCGGGAGATCGAAAACACTGGCCTCGCGAGTCCCGCTAATCAAGAGAATCGAAACATTGATGGACCCGACGAGGCTCCTCGCGATCGAGAGATTTCGTCGAATATGGCCGAGGCCCATGGTGTCGTGGGAATAGAAGGCTATTCGCATGGGTTGGGCGTCCCTCCGCATTGATGCTCCCGCCTGGAGAACTGAAGCGGCAGTTCTCGCTGTGGTCTGAAGCAGATATATCACACTTGGGAAAAAATTCCCATTATTTTTCAGAGATCTGCGAAGCCCGTAGGCGCCAAGGGCGATTTCGTGAGTTGGATCACGTTCCAGGCAACAACCGTCCCCACCGCGAACACGCACCCGTCGCAGGGTTCAGGTTGAATTATGTAGTCATTGTCCATGTGCAACATGAAGTGAATATGAAGAGAGCGCTCAGCGGAGGGCGTCGTGACTGTGCCGGGACTGAGATCCTCGCGGGCGAGATTCTGAGACGAGAGTGGCAAGCCCAAAAATCTGACACCAGCCGTTGGGTTAGGGATTTCGCTTGACCCTCAAACTGCTTTTCTGTGCTGTTCTTCCCATTGTTCAAAGAACAATCCCGGGGCGGTTCAGCTCCCCAAACCCGGAGCGAGTCAACGGATCCGCAAGTGTCTCGACGTTACCGCGATCGGCAACACTCTTGTCGGAATCGCTGCCTCGACGCGCGCCACTTCCATGGCATCTACTCCCGAATACTCTCGATTCTTACAATCTAGCGAATCGCTTTTGCCTGCGGATCTTCATTGTGACACGCGTGTACGGCATTGCTCTATCTACCCGACTGCAAAGAAAGCTGGCTGTGATTCGAGTTGTCGCAATCTGAACCAATACGGGTCGCTGCTGAACCATCCATGGTTCATGTCCGCCTTCAAACGCGCTTAATTCCAGTTCATCGTTGGCCCCCACCTTGCAATGTGCAGAGTCAACCGGGGCGCTTGTCCTGTGATTCGCAGTTCTGACGTCTCTCGGTTGAACGCACAATACGTACTGTGAGCGTCCGTCTGCTCTTCACCTAACAGGACGCGACATCTCAGAGGTACGTCTCTAGTCGTTTAGTCTGCGAAAAGGAGTTTAGAAGAAATGGAATATACTCAGTCGAGTGAGATCCTATTCGGTACCATGAGCGTCCCAACTAGAGAGCTCGTGATGAGCGCGCGATGGCCGCGTCATCTCACTCTCACCTGTGTGAAGAGTGTTATCGACAGTTTCGCCCGAGACCTCGACGCATCCGATTACGACTGTCTGATCGTCCAAGATGATGCTACAACTATCGGTGCCATACGTGAGATGGGCATTACGACTCCAATTGTCAGCCTGATCCCGGGAACCAACGCAAGTGCACGGATCGCGGCCTTACAAGCCGGCGCCGACGATTGTCTGGGACCTGTGTTCGCGATTTCGGAGCTAATCGTCAGAACGGAGTCCCTGTGCCGGCGAACGAACGGGCTGGATCTGAGAAAGCAAGTGCGAGACAGCCATGTCTCCCTATCCGTCGAGACCCAGAGCGCCACTCTGAACGGGAAAACTGTGACTCTCACCCTGACGGAATCTCTGATTCTACGCCTCTTCCTTGAAAATCAGAACCGACTGCTTTCGGCAGCACAGGTTGGAAGGCATGTGTGGGGCGAAGAATTCGGGGCATCCAACAACCTTGTTTGTGTCCACATAGCGAACCTGCGTCGCAAGATGACCAGCCTACCTTGGCCGCAACCGATTCGGACGATTCGCGGCCGCGGCTACATGCTATCGCCGCCAGCTTAGTGTGGAGGTGAATCGGAACTCGTGGAATACCACGAATCACAGCATTCCATACTGTTTTCTGCGACGATATAATGTTGCGCGACTTATCCCGAGCGTTCTTGCAGCTTTACTCACGTTGCCCCCACACTCCAGAAGGACCTGCTTGATTGCTACTTGTTCGAGTTCGACGCGATTGAACGCGGGAAGTCTTGCTGTACCACTATCCTGATTTGCCTCCGTGTTGTCGGTGGTGTCGGTGGCTCGTCCCGAGTCGTGGGAGCTTCGGCTGGAGAATCCGATTCTCTCCGGGAGATCACAGAGTTGAATTCGCGACCCGCTTGACACGACGAATGATCGTTGGACCGCGTTGCGCAGTTCGCGGACGTTGCCCGGCCAATCATGTGCGACAAGCGCCGAGATCGTATCGACATCGAGCTGAGCATCGATATCGACGTCCGATTGATCCACCATCTCTCGCAGAAATCGAGTTGCTAGAGCGGGAATGTCCTCACGTCTGTTTCTAAGCGACGGAACCTCAAGTTCGAATACCGCGATGCGGTAGAACAGATCCTCCCGAAAAGCGCCGTTCTGAACCGCCTCATATAGGTTCGCGTGCGTTGCGGCCACGAGCCTGAAGTCGGAAGTGCATTCCTCGCTGCTGCCGACACGAGAAAACGACTTCTCCTCTAGGACTCGAAGCAGCGTAGCCTGGAGCGATGGGCTGAGTTCAGCAACTTCGTCTAGGAAGAGCGTACCTCCGCTTGCCAGCTCGACCCGGCCCTTGCGCTGCAAGTGCGCCCCTGTAAAGGCTCCGCGTTCGTGCCCGAAGAACTCGTCCTCCTGAAGTTGATCTGGAATCGCGGAGCAGTTGACGGAAACAAATGGACCCCTCGACCTGGAGCTGGAGTCGTGAATCGCTCGCGCGACGAGTTCCTTTCCGGTACCACTTTCACCGTAGATCACGACACTAACGTCATTCTGGGCAACCTGTTCGATTCGGCTGTGCAGCCTCATCATCACCGGCGAGCTGCCCACCATCCCCATAAAACCGGCCTCGGAGCCGCAGCGCTGAAGTTCGCCTATCTCTTCGGTGAGACGTTGGCGATCCAACGCGTTGCGTGTCACCGTTATCAACCTCGCTTCCTGGACGGGCTTCACCAGATAGTCAAAGGCGCCGGCCTTCACGGCCGCTACGACCGTGCGCACGTCGTCTGTTGCGGTAATCATGACAACCGGAATCCGTGAAAATCGTTCTTGAAGTTTCTCGAGAACTTCGAAGCCGCTGAGCTCGGGCATGTCGAGATCCAGGAAAATGACGTTCGGGAGCCACGCAGTCAGAGCTTCAAGCGCGTCCGCACCGCTATGAAACACTTCGACCTCATAGTCGTTCTCTTCCAGATACTGAGAGACCACCCCGCAGAAATGGGGGTCATCATCTATCAGGCATACTGTTCCAACTTTCTTGGTCATTCGATCTCCGATAGACCCATCAGTATCAATCGCTCTTTGATCATCCATCGAGCGATCCGACTGGGACTGCCCTCTTCGCCGGCTGATGGCAAGACGCACCCTTCATATCGACCCATCCTGTTTCGGCGAAATTGAGGCCTAGTCGCATCCGGTAATGTACCTAGAGGTACCTAGAGCCAAGACCCGTCTCGCACGGCACCAACGAGGGTCAAAGGGCAATAGATGCGCAAAATCCGAGATCCGGCGAGTGGTTGCAGAATGATCGCGCACACGAAGCTGCGGTGATCTCATCTGACCACCGCAGCTTCCTCGCGGGTTGATTGAATCGAGACGAATCGTATCAGTCCGTTATGCACGGGAGGGGCATCGGGCTATTGAGTTCAAAATTCAGTGAAGAGTAAATCCCTGCCTCGCAGTGGGCGTTCTCCCGTCTCGTTCTTCGAGCGCTCGGAAGAGGGCAGTAGGTTGGCGGTCAAGCGAGTTTCCTGTTTCAGTCTCGCCGCTTCTGTTCTTTCCGCCCGTTTCCTCCTGCCCATGTCAGACCAAGGAGTCCCATTCCGAGTAGGATACCGGACTGGGGTTCGGGAATCGGCACGGACTCGACGTTGATGGTCGCGCTGCCGAACTCCACAACCAGCGGCGAGTTCAAATTCGCGGGGCCGTAGTACCGACCTGCGGCCCCATTGTTCTCCTCTGCCATGACAATCTGCACCGGGCCCGGGCCCGTGCCGTTCGCCTGAAATACCAATTGGCCCACGGTATGCGTACCCGTCTCCCCACCGATCCCAGTAAAGATCAGCCAGCCGAAGGAAATTTCCAAAGCCGTGGCAGTAGATCCGGGATCCGGCCCCATCAGTCCGAAGTTTGCCGTGAAGGTCGGATCGAAGTCGAAGGATAGGAACGTAAGACCAGAGCTGTATGATACTTCGATACCGCCGCCAACGGTCACGTCGTCGAAGCTCATAACAATGTCGAGCGTGAGGTTCGAGCCGGCCTGCATGGATTGCACAGCGGGGGCGAAATCAATTCGGTTGAGGGCATTAGCGGCTGTCGAGTTCAGACCCAAAATAACGATCGCCGCCACGATCAATCCACTACGAGAAAACCTCAACCAGCTACTTTCAATAAACACCTTACTATCTCCTTCAAACTTCAAAATTGGGCGCGACTAACTGCTGCGTCGGACCTCTAGTTTCAATCACACATTCCTGTTTTCCAACGACTCTCGACCGGCTAACGCTCGAGGCTCTGCGAATCGACTGCCTCAGCCGTAAAGGCGAAGTCTTTTCGCCGTGTGCGGGGAGTCGGTTCTTTCGTATCGATCTACGAATCTTCGAAGGCATCACGAGTGGAACGTCGGGGAAGCCGAAATTGGTCAAAAAGAAAATTCCTGACACTTTCCGGTTCAGCAAGCCACTCATCTAAGTAGATTTCCTTCCTTGTATCACTGCCTACAAGGAAGGGGGGGCTCACGAACGCCCCTTCCCAGGTGTCGGCGTCATTGGAGATTTGTATCACCGGCTTGTGAAGTCCTTCTGAATCTTCCGGGAGCCAGCACCGTCGCCGAAGCGGATAAGTCAACAGCGGGAGTCGCTCGAACTACGGGGACGGTCCAGTAAAGGCCTCGGAACAAGTCCGTCCGGGCGTCCTTCTAAATGCGCATCCTAATGCGCATCCTAAATGCACATCTGGATCCCGATGAAGCCAGCCCGATCGCGTGAGCCGAGTCCGCTATTTCACAGGCTCGGCTACGTGTGTCCAACCTTCGCGATCGAAATCAAACCTGGCAATGGGCACTGATTGAATCCCTCAGCCCCTGCGGTCGGGGTCCGAATGCCAATGGTGAACTTGCGCCGCCTTCAACGAAGGACGCGTCGCCGAAAAGTGGCGTGTTCACATTGGTTTCACACAACGATGAAAAACTACGTATCACAACATGGCTTCGAAGTGGATGCTCGTGAGCAACTTCCTCGCAATTCCTCGCCCACGAACAAATCAGAGAAGTGGTTCGGGCTTCTCGAATTCTAATAAGAATGTTCGATTGAGAAACGTGACAGAGATTGTAAGGCCTCCGCTTGCTGAGACCTCCGCATCAATTGGATTGGGCTTCGGGAAAATCGATGCGAACAAAGCGAACAAACTCCGGCCATAGCATCTTGCTGAGCTTAGGCTTGATTGCCGCGTTGTGTTTCGCACTGCTACCAAGCTCAGCCGAGGCCGATTCAAGATCCCGGAGTCTGCTCAAAGCGCTCGATCGGCCGATTCCCAAAGACGGGATCCGCATTTCCGTTGTATTGAGAAAATCCGTCCCCGAGGCTAGCCGGGCGCGACGACCCAATCACATTCGCGAAAAACGACGCGCGGTATTCAGACGGATGAATCGCGGACGTTTGACAGTTGGTCATCAATACCGGTGGCTCAGCGGCTTTAGTGCTTGGGCGGATGCTGAGGCGATCCAAGCACTGATGAGCGACCCCGAAGTGCTATCGATCGACATCGATCGCATTGCGTACGCATCCCTCACCCAAGGCGCGGCTCTGGTGGGCGCAACGAGTGTTCAATCTCTCGGCGTGACCGGTAGCGGAGTGACAGTGGCGGTTCTCGACACGGGCATCGACACCGACCATCCCGATCTGTCCGCGAACCTGATCGCTGAGGCTTGTTTCTGCGATAATACGCTGGGACCCCTTGGTTGCTGTCCCGACGGAAGCGATATGCAAATCGGTTCGGACGCGGCCGAAGATGATGACGGACACGGTACTCAGAGCGCTGGGGTCATCGTTTCGAACTCGATCACCAATCAGGGCATTGCCCCTGATGCATCGGTCGTTGCAATCAAAGTTCTCAATGCAGCAGGCTCAGGCAACTTTTCCGACGTGGCTGATGGGCTCGATTGGGTAATCGATAACCGTTTGGCTCTCGGCATCAAGGTCGTCAATCTGAGCCTGGGCGATCTCGTCGCGTACGACGACTCGTCAGCGTTCCCGTGCACTGGAAGCAATACCGCCGATGCCATCGCGCAACTCAAGAACCTCGGGGTGTCGGTATTCGTTGCTTCCGGAAATAGCGGCTTCGACGACGGCATCGCATTTCCGGCCTGTGTCCCCGAAGCCATCTCAGT
>CAWLAJ010000185.1:0-8447 GCA_963854795.1 Deltaproteobacteria bacterium UBA4427
CGTGCATCTGGACCGCTTCCCCGCCAATCAGATTCGCGACGTCCGAACAGCGCGCCTTTGCCCCGCTCGCGCACTCCGCGACATCGTCCCGGCCTTCGTCGATCGCGCTCTGGGCGTCGCGAACGACGGATCGTGCGAATTCGAGCTCGCTAAACATCTCGGAGGCGCGGTGACGAAGTCCCTGGAAGGTGCCGATCTTGACCCCGAATTGTTCGCGCGTCTTCAGGTATTCGAGAGTGCGCTCGAACGCCTCTTCGAAGCTCCCCACCATCTCGGCACACAGCCCGATCGTCGCTCGGTCGAAAACCGGGTCGAGAACATCGGCCCCTCCATCGATCTCACCCAGCACGCGACCCGCGTCGACGTCTGCGTCTTCGAAAGTGATGACCGCGGCGTTGCGGCCGTCGACCATCTCCGTTCGCTGAACCGACACGCCCTTCGTGTCTGCGTCGACGACGAATAGAGTCAGCCCGGCTCGCTCGCCGACACCGCCGGCGGTGCGCGCCACGGTCACGATCTGGTCGGCGACGTGACCGTCCAGCACGAATTGCTTCTCACCGCGAATCCGGAAGCTGTCCCCCTGTCGTGTCGCACTGGTTTCGACTGCATAGGGTGCAAAACGGCCGCGTTCCTGAAAGGCCAGCGCGAAGATGCGGTCTCCCGTACAAAGATCGGGCAACAGCTCCTTTTGCAGCGGCTCGCTGCCCCCGAGCAGGATTGCGTTTCCGCCTAACAGAACGGTCGACATGAAAGGCTCGGGCGCGAGCACACGCCCACACTCTCCGAGCACGACGCCGAGTTCGCCGTAGCCCATTTCGGAACCGCCCACGGATTCGGAAAACGGGATGCCGATCCAGCCGAGTTCGCCCATTTCCTTCCAGAGATCACGCGTGAAGCCGGTTTCGTCTCGCGAGTCACGCAGCTTCCGCATTCGTTCGACGGGCGATTTCTCGTTGCAGAAACTCTTCGCCATATCGCGCAAGATCAATTGGTCTTCGGACAGGATGAGTCCCATGATTCTCGTTCCTTCTTCTCACTCTCTCGCAAATTGATTTCGAGCGGGAGTCTATGTTTTGGCACGTACTGTGCCAATATACTGAACCCGTCGCCGCCCTGCAAGAGGATCCACGACTCACTCGGATGAGGGCCTGAATCGCAGCGATGCAAGACGCTTTGCCGGATACCGGCATCTCTATTCTGGTGTCTATTTCAAGCCGCATTCACCGGCGCCCTCACCCTCGACGCCCCTCGAACAGACCGCCTTCTGGCTCGGTTCGATCTTCATGGTGGCGTTGTTGCCGTCACAGTGCCGATGGTTCTCTTCTTCGCGATTCGAATTCCGAGAGCGCCGCTCGAGAGCCAGCGGTACAGCCGGATCAAGGGTTCGTTCGAGAACTCTCGATCCTCTAGCTTGACCAGCGTCGTTCGAGCTGCATGGCGAGTGCCTCTCGCCCGGTATCTCGCAGTCGCCGAAGGTAGTCAGGGAGTTGGTCGCGCACGTGAAAGGGCCCCCCTTCCGCCATGACGTTTTCGTGCGGATCGCGGCCGCGAGCGGCCCCAGGCAGCAGTCGATCGCGCCAGGTGGTCAGGATCTCGCCCGCACGCTGGGCAACTTCCGGCCGGCTGGCGGAGAGGTTGTTCTGCTGGTGTGGATCGCTCTCTAGATCGAAGAGCATCGGGTCGTCATAGAGGTGATAGGCGTCGTGGCGTGTTTCCAGATACATCCAGTTCTCGAAGCGCACGCCCCGTTGGCAAGCCCAGGCGGCCTGCGAAACGATCAGCGCCTCTCGTCCCTCGTCGACTCCATTGCGAAGCGAATTCGCAAAGCTCTCCCCGTGCCAGCGACCGGGGACCTTCTCGCCGACCAGCTCGAGAATCGTGGCGGCAATATCGATCTGATAGTGCAGCGCGGTTCGCGTACCGGGCTCGAGACCCGGCCATCGCAGCAGCACGGGCACTCGTGTGGTGATCGCATCCGCCGTCTGATGATCCCCGTAGACGTTCAATTCGCCGAGCGTCTCGCCGTGGTCGGAGGAGATCATCACCGCGGTGTCACCGTCGACATCGAGCTCACAGAGCAGCTCGAGCAACCGACCCGTATACTCGTCCGCCATCAAGACACCCGTGTCGTAGCCGTCGAACATCTGGCGCACGGCCGCCATGTCTGGAATCTGCTGTGGCTGGCGCGGAAAGGCGGTTAGCCCCTTCGGGTTCGGCGCATAGCCCGCGGATTCCTGCGCGGAATGCGGACCACACCCCTCCCAATGAGCCTGGCGGACCTCTTCGCTCAGCCATTCGGGCAGAGCGTCTTCTGCGAAGGGCTCCCCATAGCTGGCGGGCGCGCGATACGGCGTATGCGGATCCCACATGTGCACGTGTAGGAACCAATCCTCTTCGGATCCGCGACGCCGCAGCCAGTCGGAAGCGATGGCGAAGACTTCGTCGGCCGTCTCCAGGCCGAATTTCCCAACGTTGTAGGTCTCGTCGAAGCCCGCATACCAATGAAACGCAGAGTGCCGATGGGCAAAGGAGCTGACGCTGACCGTCGTCATGCCCGAGTTCTTGAGGCGCGATGGAAAGCTCTCGAGCTGAAGGCGCGACCAGAACTTTCGACCCGCGCCGTCCAGGACGGGATCCGCATCCGTACCGCCGTGGTTCACGACTCCGTTGTGAATTCCGAAGCGCCCGGTCAGCAGCGCCGTTCGACTGGGCAAGCACGGCACATCCGAAGCATGAACGCCCTCGAAGCGGACGGCCGTCTCGGCGAGAGCGTCAATGTTAGGGCTGGTTCGGCGATGATAGCCGTAGCAACCGAGGTGGTCGGGCCGAAGGGTGTCGATGTCGATATAGAGCAGCCGCACGCTGCTATCAAATCACGGAAAGACCCGGCGCGCAATCGCCCCTTCGTGCTCGAGCGCGCGAATCGCTAACGTCCCGTCTGCCGAATGCCGCGTTTTTTCGAGGAGTCCATGGACACGACAACCCTGAGTCTGCACAGCGACTTCGAGGTCGGAGAAGTCGATCCACGCCTCTTCGGCGGATTCCTCGAGCACATGGGAAGATGCGTCTACGAAGGTGTCTTCGAGCCGACTTCGGCCCACGCCGACGAAGACGGTTGTCGCAGCGACGTGCTGACCGCCCTCGCCCGCCTCGCCATGCCCGTCATCCGTTACCCGGGCGGGAATTTCGCCTCGGGCTATCACTGGATCGATGGCATCGGTCCGCCCGAACAGCGCCCAACCGTCCGCGAGTTGGCATGGCAGAGCATCGAGACGAATCGATTCGGCACCGAAGAGTTCATGACCCTGTGTCGAAAGCTCGACTGGACGCCCATGCTGACGGTGAACCTGGGAACAGGGACACCGGAGGAAGCTCGCAACTGGGTGGAGTATTGCAATGCGCCCACTGGCACTCGTTACTCGAGCCTTCGCGAAGCCAATGGTTCGCTCGAAAGTCATGCCGTCCCGCTCTGGTGTCTGGGAAACGAAATGGACGGCCCCTGGCAATTAGGACATGTTCCGGCCGCGCAATACGCGATTCGCGCTCAACAAGCGGCGAAGATGATGAAAGACGTCGATCCGTCGATCGAACTCGTGCTGTGTGGTTCCGCGGCCGTGACGCTCGGCTCGTATATGCAATGGGATCGAGAGGTGCTCGAGCATGTCGGCGGGATCGTCGACTACATCAGTATGCATCGCTATGTCGACAACCGAGCCAATGACACTGCTGATTTTCTGGCCAGCACCAATGCAATCGACAAGCAGATCGAAGAGATGGATGCCGTCTGCCGCTTCGTGCAGGCGAAGCGGCGAAGCCGCAAGAGAGCCTACCTCTGCTTCGACGAGTGGAACGTCTGGTACAAGAACATGGAAATCGATGGCGCTGGAAAGCACGCGCCTCATCTAATCGAGGAGCGCTACAACCTGGAAGACGCACTCGTCGTCGCCGGCTTCTTCAACAGCTTCCTGCGACATGCCGACGTCGTGAAGATCGCCAACATCGCGCAGATCGTGAATGTCATCGCTCCGATCCTGACGCGAGGCGACGAAATTCTCTTGCAGTCCATCTTTCACGTCTTCGAGATGTATACGAAGCGGAAGACCGGACGCTCACTGCGCTGCGCCGTCCGGGGTCCCAGCTATGAAGGATCCACAAACGGACGCGTTCACACCGTCGATTCGAGCGCCATCCTCGACGGCGACACGCTTCATGTCTTCGCCACCAATCGGAGCCTCGAGAGCGATGCGCCCTTGCGTATCTCGTTGGCAGACCGCTCGATCGGCGAAATTCTGGCCTGCGAGATCGTGACCGGCGATGACCCCAAAGCCGAGAACTCCTTCGAGGAGCCGGAACGGGTGAGCGCCGTCCAATTCAAAGACGTCCGACTTTCGGAAGAAGGAGTTGACGTAGGGCTTCCCGCGCTCTCCGCGGTGGCGATGAGTTTCGCGCTCCGCTGATTCACTGGCGCACACCACGTGCGGGGAGCAGTGAGTCTTCGAGCACCCGGGGTCCCCCGGGCCTGATCGGCCTGGCGACGCGCCGCCGCTCGCTCTAGCGACTCGCCTGTCTCGCCTTCGCCTTCTGCGCTTCGTCGATGATGAAGGCGCGAATCGACGCACTCTCTTCGCGATCGAGTTCGGATGCGAACGACGCCATTCCCCCACCGCGCAGCGCGCCGTCACGGACGACGCTGTCCCAACCCGTCGGGTCGTGGATGTAGGCCGAACCGCGCAGGTCGGGAATCAGCAAACCCGAAACCGCATTCAGACCGTGACATCCCATACAGATATCCTGATAGAGACGATGGCCTCGTGAAATCGCCTCGGCCGTCCCCGTCTGGATCGGAGGATTGAAGACTACGGTCGGACGCCCGTCCGGTTCCGGCAGCGTCTTGCTCGCGCCCAGCTTGAAGGTCAACACCCGACTGACGTTGGGCAGGCTCTCCGCTTGGATGAATTCACCGAAAACGAGGGCGAAGGCACCGCCCCATCCGACATTGATCGAAACAAATTGCTCGCCATCGATCTCATAGGTCATGGCCGGAGCGACGACGCCTGTCTGGGTCGGAAACTCCCAGAGAGCCTCTCCTCGGTCGGCGCTATAGGCCTTGAACTTGGCGTCCGCGGTTCCCTGAAAGACCAGGTTGCCAGCCGTCGTCAGCGTGCCGCCATTCCAGGAGCCGGAATGCTGGACGCGCCAGACTTCCTTCTGCTCCATGGGATCCCATGCCACGAGGCGTCCCGCGATCAAGGGTCGTAGCGCGTCGCGTTCCGCCTGCGTATCCGGGAGTCCGGCGATGATTCCATCGATGCCCAGGTTGGTCGCGTCCGGGAGATATTTGAAGCCCTCGTCCTGGGCATAATTCGCGGGAATGTCGAGAACCGGGATGTAGACGAGACCGGTCTTCGGGTTGTAGGACATCGGATGCCAATTGTGGCCGCCCAGATAAGAGGGAAAGAGCAAGAACGTTTCGGTCTCATAGCGCGCCCCGGCGACTTCGACTGGCCGGCCCGTTTTCATGTCGACGTGTGTGGCCCAGGTGATGTCGATGTAGTTGTTCGCCGAGAGCAAGGTTCCATCGGTGCGATCGATCACGTAGAAGAAACCATTCTTGGGCGCCTGCATGAGCACCTTGCGCGGCTGTCCGTCGATCTCCATGTCGGCCAGGATGATGTGTTGAGTCGCCGTGTAGTCCCAGGACTCCCCGGGTGTCGTCTGGTAATGCCAGACGTAATCTCCAGATTCCGGACGCAGAGCGACGATCGAGGAGAGGAAGAGATTGTCGCCGCCGCCCGGCGACCGGATCTTCTGATTCCAGGGCGTTCCATTGCCAACGCCTATATAGAGAAGGTCGAGTTCCGGGTCGTAGGCCATGGCATCCCACACCGTTCCACCCCCACCGCCGAGCTTCCACCATTGACCGTTCCAGGTCTCGGCCGCCATCTCCATCGTGTCGTTTTCGAACCCGAGTGCCGGATCTCCGGGGACCGTATAGAAGCGCCAGACGAGATGTCCATCATCGACATCGTAGGCGGCGATGAATCCGCGAACCCCGAACTCCGCTCCGCCATTGCCAATCATGACCTTGCCCTTGATGACACGGGGCGCGCCCGTGATGGTATACGGAAGTTTCGGGTCGACGGTCGCCGTTTCCCAATTCACGTCGCCGGTGGCCGCATCGAGGGCGATCAGTCGGCCGTCGAGTGCACCGACGAATACCTGCCCCTTCCAGACCGCGACGCCTCGGTTGACGACGTCACAACAGGTATGTTTCGACTTCTCTTTCGCGACTTTCGGATCGAAGGTCCAGAGATGAGAGCCCGTCCGCGCATCGAGCGCGACGACGATGCTCCAAGACGATGTCAAATACATGACGCCATCGACGACGATCGAGGTGGCTTCGACGCCCCGCTGCGTTTTGAGATCGAAGGACCAGGCCAAACCAAGGCCGCTCACGTTATCGGTATCGATCTTCTCGAGCGGACTGAAGCGCTGCTCACTGTAGGTCCGGCCATAGGACATCCAGCTTCCGGGCTCTGCGTCCGCGTTGATCAGGCGTCCCGCGTCCACGGCGGCAGTCCGAGGCGACTCCGATGGATTGTCCGTGCCGGACATTTGATCGACCGCGCAAGCGACCAGCGTGAGCAGCCAAGACCCGATCCACACGCTCACCACGTCGCTTCGTTTCATGATGCCCTCTCAAATGAGCAAGAAATGGAGACGCGAGCGAATCGGCCTTCGCGCCCGTACCCGGTGCAGACTCTATCTCGATCTCAGGGGCGCGGCTCTACCCGGCCCGACCGCGGGCTCTCGAATGGCGCGGACCTCGAAGCATCCGCTAGCGGGCCGTCGCCACCTCACGCGAGGTCCTGGATCGCAGATCGGGGCCCTCGTCGTCCGCGAGGGGTTTGCGGTGGTCGCCGGGCGCTCGAAGTCGCGCATAGCTCTCATGGTAGCTGCCCACCGAGGTGTTATGACTACCGATACCGCCTGCATAACATGCGAAACCTGCGAGACAGTGAAAGCCGATCTATGAGGGTAGGTTTCCTGTAGCGGCAAGCCGCTCGCGGGTTCCAGCTGAGACCAATCCTTGAGTTCGATGAACTAGCCGAATAATCGCACTCGACGCAACAGTTTTGTGTAGGATGAGTACTTAAGACACCTGTGAGTAGGGGAAACTCCCGAAGACTTCGTCGCCGAATCAACATCGTTTTCCCCGATGCCGAAGGCGACTGCGTGAGGCCGGTCTTTCGCGTGCATAAAATTGCTCACCCGTCCGGCTCACGACGCAGGGCGTGCAGGATGTCGAGAGGCGCCCTTGCGATCAAGACTCGAAACGCGCGAGTTCCCCTTTCAGGGTCCGCTTCAAGAATGCCCACTCATTAGCGCGAAGGCGATCGTGAAGACCTCGACGCACTCATCTTCGTAGAACGTCCTCGACCCCATAGAGCCGCGCCATCGATTGTGAAACGAGGGAACCGACGGGCAGAGCCACTCCGGCCTCCCGTGCAAGCTGAAGCGCCCACGCCAGGTCCTTTTCGGCGATTTTCATGTGGCCGCGCATCAACTTCTGGAAGTCTTCGCTCTTTCGCGCCTCCTCCGGCAGTTGATGAGCCACCAGGTAGCTCGACATCAAATCTGTGAGTTGACCATTCGCGCGCCCTGCACTTTCGAGTACTTCGAATGGCAATCCGATCGCCCGTGCCAGCGCCATCGGCTCGAAGGCGGCCGCCCACTGGATATAGGTCATCAGGTTGAGGCAAAGCTTGAGCTTGGCGCCGTTTCCCAACTCGCCCGCATGGACGATTTCGACCGCCGAGGTCGCCTCGAAATACGGGCGTGCGCGATCGAGAGCGTCCTGCGCGCCTCCGATCAGGTACGTGATCTCTCTATTCTCGGCGCGAGCCGCGCCTCCAGTCACACACGCATCCAGGACCGAGATGTCTCGCACGGCCGCCGCCGCAGCCACTTGCGTGACCGTCTCGGGCAGGATGGTGCTGTGGATCAGGATGACGCCGCCCGGTTGCATGCCCGCAATCAGGCCTTCTGCGCCGAGTGCCACGGACAGAACGTGTGCATCTTCGGGAACGCAGATGCCAACGATGTCGGATTGGGTCCCCAGCTCGCACGGGGACGCGGCGGCCTTGGCTCCGACTGCGACGAGCCGCGCGATTGGCTCCGGTTCGATGTCGAAGACCGTCGTTTCGATCCCCGCGGTCGCGAGCTGCATTGCGATGGGTTGGCCCTGATTGCCAAGACCAATGAAGCCGGCACGAATCGACATGGGGACTCCCTGGGCAATTGAACCAATCTGCAGACGCTATCACAATTTACATTGCATCCGAATTGTAAAGAATTTAGAGTTCTTGGCTGCGTGGCTTCGCCAGTCTGCCGTCAAGCATTCGAAGTCGATGCACGTGCAGGTGCGCGCTTGCGTTAGTCTGGCT
>CAWLAJ010000186.1:0-8439 GCA_963854795.1 Deltaproteobacteria bacterium UBA4427
GCGCTCGACCTTCCGAAATCGAGTTGCCACCGGCTTCTGGCCTCGCTGCTGAGCCGTGAAATGGTGGAGCGGGACGACGCCGGACACTACCGGCCGGGACCTGCCCTGCTCTCTCTGGGGATCGGGGCGCAGGGCCGTGAGCCGGTTGTTCGCGCGGCTCGACTGGTTCTCGAAGAAGAGGCGACCGCGCTCGGCGAGACGGTCTTCGTCGTCGGCATGAGAAGCGGACAGCTACGCGTGCTCGACAAGTTCGAGGGCAGCGGATTCTTACGAGCGGCTCCCGGCATCGGGGATGTCGTCCCCGGCGACGTCACGGCGGCCGGTAAGCTCTATCGGGTGTTTGGAGATTCGCCGATCGCCTCGGGGTTGTCCGAGCCAGGAAGCGATGCGCTGATCACGCACGCTGAAGAAATGGCCATTCGCCGATCCGGCTATGCGATCAATCGTGACGCTTGGATCGATGGACTGTCCGTCCTGGGCGTTCCCGTGTGGCAGCGGGTGGGTGGAGGGCAGCAACGAATGGTCGCGGCGCTGGCTCTCGCAGCCGGGTCTGCACGTTTCGACACGCTGGGCGAAGAACCGGTCGCCCGCAGACTGCTGGCTGCCGCGGATCGGGTCGCGGATAGATTGGGCGTCCGGCTGCCAATGCCTCGGCGCAAACGAAAATAGACAGAACCGAGATTTGGGAGAACATCGATGAGCAAGTCGAAGAGCACGAATGAGGAAGAGATCGCCTGGGTCGACGGCGCGATCGTCCCGGCCAGCCAGGCACGCGTTTCGGTTCTCGACCACGGATTTCTCTTCGGGGATGGTGTCTTCGAAGGAATTCGCGTGACTCCCGCTGGCATCTTCCGTTTCGACGACCATATCCGGCGACTCGAAATTGCCGCGCGCGCGATTGGTATCGACGTCGAGGGGGGAATGGAGCGGGTGCGCGCCGTTGCGCGCGAGACGACGCTCGCCTGGGGACGGCGTGAGGGCTATCTGAGGCTGATCTTGAGCCGTGGCGTGGGCGCGCTTGGGCTCGATCCCGCCAGCTGCCCAACGCCCACGATCGTTTGCATCGCGGCCGGCACCGTTCGATTGCCGGCGGACAAGGCCGAACGAGGCGTCGATCTGATCACGTCGAGTCTGCGCCGGCCGGCCGGCGATGTCCTCGATCCTCGCGTCAAGAGTCTCAACTACCTGAACAATATTCTTGCGAAGCGGGAGGCGAACCTTCGTGGCGCGGACGATGCGCTGATGCTGAATGCCCAGGGTCTGATTGCGGAGGCCTCGGCCGCGAATGTCTTTGCCTTGACTGGCAATCGGCTCGAGACCCCGCCCGTCTCGGATGGGGCTCTCGAAGGCATGACGCGCCGAACCGTGTTGGAGATCGCGACGGATCTCGGGCTCGACACGAGGCAGAGAAGTCTCGGCCGCTTCGACCTCTTCGCGGCACACTCGGTCTTCTATACAGGGTCTCGAGCCGGCCTCGTCCCGGTTGCCAGTCTCGATGGATCGGCGATCGATCAGAGTGCCAGGCCGCGAGTCCAGGAGATCCAAGCTGTCTTCCAGAAACGTCTGATCGAGCTTTCGGTTTCCGTCGACTGACGCGAGCGGGCAAGATCGAGAACCAGAGACGCTATGGTTCTTCTCGCGCGATGCTTTATGTGAGCCCATAGCCCCGCACCGATCGAGTCCATCCGAACTATTTCGATCGCAATACACGGCGCGTAAGGGAGACAAGGCCGACGAGACCGACGAGGTCGACGAGGCCAACGAGGAGAGTCCCGTGCGCTGGTCGAGCGCCTTCATCCCTACGCTTCGAGACGATCCCGCGGATGCGGAAGCGATTTCGCACAAGCTTCTCGTGCGCGCGGGTTTCATTCGCCAACTCATGGCCGGTCACTATTCGATGACT
Source organism: Deltaproteobacteria bacterium UBA4427 (assembly GCA_963854795.1). Taxonomy (GTDB): domain Bacteria; phylum Myxococcota_A; class UBA9160; order UBA9160; family UBA4427; genus UBA4427. The sequence goes on from CAWLAJ010000186.1 coordinate 1,904, forward strand.
CCGCTCGGTCTTCGTTCCTTGCGAAAGATCGAGGCGATCGTGCGCGAAGAGATGGAAGGGATCGGTGCGCAGGAATTTCGTCTCCCCTGTATGCATCCTCGCGAGATCTGGGAGAAGTCGGGTCGTTGGGATTCCGTCGGCGAAGAGATGTTTCGATTGCAGGATCGAAAGGGTGCAGACCTCGCGCTCGGGATTACGCACGAGGAGATCTTCGCTCATCTCGCTTCTGAACTTCGCTCTTACAAGTCTCTGCCGCAGATCTGGTATCAGTTCCAGACGAAGTTTCGCGACGAGGCCCGTCCCAAGAGCGGACTTCTTCGGGTCCGCGAATTTACGATGAAGGACTCCTATACCCTCGATATCGACGACGCAGGGCTGGATCAATCCTTCGAGCGGCATCTCCAAGCCTATCGGCGCATCTTCAGGCGATTTGGTTTCGATGTCGTTGCGGTCGAGGCGTCGTCGGGCCTGATGGGCGGCAATCAGTCCGTCGAGTTCATGCTGAAGAGCGATGCGGGAGAGGACTGGATCGCGCATTGTGAGAAGTGTGGGTACGCGGCCAATGTCGAAAAGGCGCAGAGCATCCTACCCGAAATCGAGGACGGCGAAGGCCTGGCCGAGCCCGAGAAATTTTCGACGCCGGGGATCAAGACGATCGACGCACTCGCGGAGATGGAAGGTGGCGCCGAAGCTTCGCGCCAGATCAAGACGCTCGTCTATGCGATCGATGGCAAGACGCTTCTGATCCTGTTGCGTGGGGATCATCAGTTATCGGAACAGAAGCTGATCGATCAAGTCGAGGCGGGGGAGATGCGCGCTGCCGAACCCGGCGAGATTCAGGCGGCGTTAGGCGCTTCGCCTGGCAGTCTCGGGGCTGTCGGAAAGGGAGAGCTGTTGATCATCGCAGACGAGGCTCTGCGTGGTCGTCGTGACATGGTGACGGGCGCCAACGAAGATGGTTTTCATCTCCGGGGCGTCGATATCGATCGAGATATCGACGTGAAAGCCTGGCTGGACCTGCGTGAGGTTTCGACTGGAGAAGGGTGTCCGATGTGCGAAACGCCCTTTTCGGTTCACAAGACGATCGAAGTCGGACATATTTTCAAGCTCGGCACGAAATACAGCGTGGCGATGGGCGCATCCGTACAGAACGAGAGTGGAGCCTCGGTTCCGATCACGATGGGATCCTACGGAATCGGCCTCGAACGGAACCTGGCGGCGGTCGTCGAGGCGAACCACGACAGCGTGGGTATCTGCTGGCCCGTCAATATCGCGCCCTATGAAGTCGTTGTTACGGTCGTGAAGCCCAAGGACGTGGCGTGCCACGAAGCGGGCGAGCGCCTGTATGAGAAACTCGGCGAGGCCGGAATCGAAGTCGTGATCGACGATCGGGATGAGCGCCCGGGCGTGAAGTTCAAGGATGCCGAGCTGATCGGAATTCCCTATCGCGTGACGATCGGACCGAAGGGTCTCGCTGACAACATTTTCGAGTTGGTTCGCCGGGCGGACGGCTCGAAGCGCGACCTGCCGATCGAGCATGCCGCCGAGACGATTGTCGAAGCCGTTTTGGACGAGCGTTTCTAGCCGGCTGGGAGAGGATGGCTCGGACTCATGGGCGCGAAGAAATCGAAGGGTCCGCTGGTTCATCTCTTCGACGGTCACGTCTACATCTTTCGCGCCTACTATTCGCTGCCCCCGATGAAGGCGGCGGACGGGACTCCTTGCAATGCCGCTTACGGGTTCGCCAACACGCTGATTCGGTATCTGGCCGTTGAAGATCCGACTCATGTTGGCGTCTGCTTCGATGCGGACATGACGAGTTTTCGCAACGACATCGAACCCGAATACAAGGCGCAGCGCGGCGAAACGCCGGACGATCTCGAACCGCAATTCGGCTTGTGTCACGAGATTTCGATCGCCCTCGGCTTCGCCACCTACGAGGTCGAGAACTACGAAGCCGACGATCTGCTGGGCGCGATCTGTCACGAAGTGATTTCTCGCCGCGGTCGGGTCCGCATCGTGACGACCGACAAGGATCTCTGTCAGCTCGTTCGCGAAGACAGTCGAGCGGTCGTCTATGATCTCGCCAAGAAAACGACCTACGACGCGGAGGGAGTGCGTGAGAAATTCGGTGTCTCGCCGCATCAGATTCCCGACTACCTCGGACTGGTCGGTGACACGATCGACAATCTTCCGGGCGTTCCAGGCGTTGGACCCAAGTCGGCGGCCGCCGTACTTCAGATCTTTCCGACGATCGAGGAGATTCCCGACGACTTCGATCAATGGTCGGACGTCGAAGTACGCGGAGCCAAGCGACTCGCGGAACGAATCGCCGAACACCGTTCGCGTGCTCTCAAAACGAAAGACCTCGCCACGGTTCTGCGCAAGGTTCCCGGAGTGACACCTGGATTGAAGGACTTGACCTATCGCGGCGCCGATCGCGAGCGCGCTAGGGAACTCTTCGATCGGCTCGGTTGGAATCGCATCCGAGATCGGGTTTCGAAATGGCAGAGTTGAGCCGGGGTCGCGCGGCCGCGGGGCCAGAAATTTGAGCGCGATGCCGGAGCCGAGCAAAGCGGCGCGGCTCATCACGATTTCGAACGGGTTGACCTCACTGCGTCTGCTCGCAGCGCCCTGCTTCTATTGGCTGATCGTGAACCAGGTCTGGGGAGTCGCTTGTCTGGTTTTCTGGCTGGCCGTTGCGAGTGACGCCGTGGATGGTCGAATCGCCAGGGCCCGGAACGAAGTCTCGACCTTCGGTGGGATTCTCGATCATGGAAGTGACGCCACTTTCGTGGCTCTGGGCCATGCCGCGTTGGCGAAGAGCGGTCTGGCACCCGAATTCCTATCGCTGCTGATCGTTATGGCCTTTGTTCAGTACGCACTCGATTCACGCATTCTGTCGGGTCATGAGCTACGAGCGAGTTTGATCGGTCGCTGGAATGGGGTCGGATATTTCATCGCTCCCGGCGTCCTGGTCACCCGGCAAGCGCTTGGACTGGACTTTCCTCCCGACCGCTGGATCCTATACGCCGGCTGGCTGCTCGCGATCTCGACAGCGATCTCGATGGGCGATCGCTTGCTTGCTGTTGTCTTGTCGAAGCGCGGTAGTCTGACTCGCCATTAGACCCGCGGGCCGAAGACTACACACGCTATGCGCAACTTTTCGCTCGGTGGCTTGTTCGATTCTGGTACAACAATTGATAATTGATGGAACGAAGCGCTTTCTAATCGAGGAATGATCATGAGTGGTAAGCGGAATTCGAATCTCGATGGCGCAACTTTCCTGCTGACTCTGGTCGCCTCGCTTCTATTGCCGACGGTCACATTCGCTGCGCCGGAGTTTCTCGCATTCGAGAGTGGGCCGGTTCGCCCGATGGCGCTCTCGCCCGATGGCTCCGAGCTCTACGTCGTGAACACGCCGGACGGGCAACTCGAGGTCTATACCCTCTATCCCAGCGGCATGGACCGCTCTCATTCGATCCCCGTCGGACTCGAGCCCGTCGCCGTCGCGGTTCATCCCTCGACCGGCCTCGTCTTCGTCGTCAACCATCTCTCGGATAGCGTGAGCGTCATCGATCCTGTCGCTCGTCGCGTAGAACGAACGCTGTTAGTCGGAGATGAACCCCGGGACATTCTCTTTGCCGGGCCCTCGGACTCTCGCTTTTTCATCACGACAGCCCATCGAGGTCAGCATCGAAGCCATGCTTCCCTCGCCGCCGAGTTGGTGGAGGGTGCCGGCGACCCACAGATGACGACCGAGGGGATCGGTCGTGCGGACGTCTGGGTTTTCGATATTGGAAACCTGGGAGATAGCATCGGCGGGACGCCGCTCAAGATCATGTCCTTCTTCTCCGACACGCCTTGAGCCCTTGCTCGCTCAGCGGATGGAACGAAGGTCTTTGTTGCCGCGCATTTCTCTGGAAACAAGACCGCCGCCGTCAACAACGGTTTCGTCTGTGACGGGTTCAGCCAGACGACGAGTTGCCTGATCGGTGGAGCGATTCCGGCACCCGGCGGCGTTCCGGGACCTCCCACGAACTTCGAGGGCTTCCAGGCGCCGGAAGTCGGCTTGATCGCAAAGCAGGACGCGGCCGGTGACTTCCTCGATGTCCTGGGTCGTGATTGGAGCATCTTCGTTCGCTTCAGCTTGCCGGATCGCGACGTCTTCGAAATCAATGCGTCGACGCTCACCGAGACGCAGTTCCACACCGGCGTCGGGACGACGCTCTTCAACATGATCGTCAATCCGACCAACAACAAGATCTACGTCTCGAATACCGACTCGCAAAACCTTACGCAGTTCGAGGGGCCAGGCATTGCCGGCGGATCGACGGTTCAGGGTCATATTGCGGAGGCCCGTATCACCGTGATCGACGGAACGACCGTGAGCCCCCGCCATTTGAACAAGCACCTCGACTACGGCGCGCTCGCGGGAACGATGGGATTCGATCCAAACGCCAAGGACCACAGTCTCGCCACGCCACTCGAGATGGCGATCTCAGGCGATGGCGCAACTCTCTATGTCACAGCGTACGGTTCGAGTCGGGTTGGCGTCATTCCGACCGCTGCACTCGAGGCCGATACTTTCGATCCCGTCGCCTTGAGCCCCAGCTATATCGACGTGACGGGTGGTGGCCCCGCCGGACTGATCCTTGACGAGGCGAACAACCGCCTTCTCGTCTACACGCGCTTCGACAATGGCATTTCGGAAATCGATCTGTCGACGGGCGTCGAGAAGTTCCACTTCAACTTCCCGAATCAAGAGCCGTTCGAAGTCGTCGACGGACGCCCCTTCCTCTACGACGCGCAGATCACGTCCGGAAACGGTGAGGCATCTTGTTCTTCCTGCCACATCTTCGGCGATCTGGATCACATCGGTTGGGATCTTGGCAATCCCGACGACATCCTGGCCTCGAATCCAATGACGATTCTCGGTGGCGTTCCCGCGCCCCCCGGACTCAACGGTGTCGGTCAGACCGATGTCTTCCATCCGATGAAGGGCCCGATGACGACCCAGACCTTGCGCGGGATGCAGAATGGTGGCGCCATGCATTGGCGAGGGGATCGCTCGAACGGCTTCTTCGGCATGGACCCGAATGACGAGGATCGGGCATTTCGGTATTTCATCGTCGCATTCGAAGGTCTCGTCGGGCGCGATGGAATGATCTCGGAGCCCGACATGCAGCGCTTCGCGGATTTCGCGCTCTCTCTGGTACTGCCGCCCAATCCGGTTCGCCCCCTCGACAATCAGTTGACCGCCGACGCGGCGAACGGTCGTAACTTCTATATGAACACACCCGTCGACGCCACTCTCACCTGCGAGTTCTGTCACTCCCTCGACTCGAGTCAGGGATTTTTCGGCACTGGAAAGTTCTCGAGCTTCGAGGGCTCGACCCAGATATTCAAGATTCCGCACTTGCGAAACGCCTACACGAAAGTCGGTATGTTCGGTCTTCTCGTCGCATTCGGTACCGGGCCTGACAACACGGGAGATCAAGTTCGTGGCTTCGGATTCGCTCACGATGGCTCGGTCGATACGCTCTTTCGCTTCGTCTCGGCCGGAGCCTTCAACTTTCCGAACGAAACGACACGGCGTGAGAGCGAAGCCTTCATGCTCCAATTCGACAACGACATCGCACCGATCGTCGGCCAGCAGATCACTCTCGACGCGACAAACGGCGCACTCGTCGGACCTCGCATTGATCTGATGATTGCGCGCGCTGGCACCCCATTTACCTCGCTGCTTCTCGATGGGGTGACCACCGAGTGTGAAGTGATCGTCAAGGGAATGGTCAGTGGATCGCCGAAGGGCTGGACGCGACTCGCCAATGGCCTGTTCCAGGCAGACGACGACCCGGCGCAAGCGTCTCTGCTACTTGACGGAACCCTGCGAGCGTTGCCGGCGACAGAGGGCGCGCTGACTTATTCGTGTGTCGCCCCGGGTTCGGGTATCCGCATGGGCATCAATCGCGATCTGGACGCTGTTCTCGACGGTCTCGACAATTGTCCGGGTATCGACAATGACGATCAGACCGATACGGACATGGATGGCATTGGAGATGCTTGTGATCTGATTCCGACGCCGGAACCGACGCTGGCTTTCGGTCTCCTGGCGGGCGTGTTCACGCTGTCGGGACTGGGTCGCTCTCGGTACCGTCGAAGAGTTCTCGATTCGCGCGCCGCAGGAAGAGCAAGCCGATCGCCGCATTGAAGAAGATGAAGAAATTGTGCTGAACGAAGCCGAACGTGGTCATCTCACCCTCGTTGCCCGGAAAGAGAATGACCCAGAGAGTGATCGCGACAGTTCTCATCGGTCCCGGCGTGGCGGCACCAAAAAAGATCACAGGTAGATAGCCGAGCATCTGACCATAACTGGCTTCGACGCCAAAGAGATGCAGAGTGTTCGTGTAGACGAAGACCGCCGCGAGCAGCGCCGGCGAGCGGAGCGCGATGATCGTGAGGTAGCGGAGTCCGCCCGCTTCGCGGAAGGCCTTGAAGAGAGGGCGTTCGCGAAGGGCCACGTTTCGTCCGAG
>CAWLAJ010000187.1:0-8407 GCA_963854795.1 Deltaproteobacteria bacterium UBA4427
AAACGGACTGGCTCGCCTCGATCAGGGCCTGTTGACCAAAGGAATCGTAAGAAAGACGGCCTCCAATGCCCGCTGCCTTGGCGAAGCCATCGAGCAATCCGTCGAGCGAGGGACCGACCGTGCCACCAAGGATCCAGGTCTTCGAAGCGGCGCTGCCGAGCTTGGCCGCGAGCTTGTTCTTCGCATCATCCCAGGTCAGCGCCTGAAGAGAACCATCACCACTTCGCTGAGCAGGTCCCTCGATTCGGTCCGGATGATAGGTTCGACCGATACCGGCTTGTCCGCGCGCGCAGAGTCGACCCTGATTGATCGGATGCTCCGGGTTTCCTTCGAGTTTGATCGGGCGGCCTTCCCGGGTCTTCACATGAAGGCCACAAGCCGCAGAGCATTCCTGACAGGTCGAGGCGTACATGACAGCGATTCCGGGAGTGATCTCCTCGGGCTGAATCACGTACGGGATCAGTTTGTCTGCCGGATCACTACACCCGGCGGCGGCTGCAGCACCCGCCGAGAGGCCGACAATTTTCAGGAAGTCACGACGATCAAGCTCGGACATGCAATTTCCCTAATTCCATTTGATCGAGAAGACTTCTCGACCGTATTCGTACGCCCTTTCGGCTTTCACCTTGGAGCGGGAGACACCCGGACCTTGCTCGGCCAGGCGAGTCGTTAGTAGTGGCACGTCAGACAGTCTTGCGACGCCTGTTGATGATTCTGTCGATGGCAATTGATGCACCAACCCATCTCCAACTTCGCAACCGGAACCAGGTAACCAAGACGCGTGTCGGGTACGAGATACAGCTTGTCCAATTCATCGACCGGCCCATGACACGTCTGGCAATCGAGCCCCGCCTTGATGTGGCGGTTGTGCCGGAACTGGACGTATTCGGGAAGGCGATGGATCTGGACCCATTCGATGGGCTTCTTGCTTTCCCAGTGGTCCTTCAGGATTCGAATTCCCTCGATCTGGTCGTATTCGAGTGGAAATTGCGAATGGCAGCCCATACAGACTTCTACAGAGGGAACGCCAGCCGCCTGGGACACGTCGGTGCCTGAATGGCAGTAGAGACAGTCGATCTCGAACTCGCCCGCGTGATGTTTATGACTGAAAGGGATCGGCTGGATGGGCCCCGGGGCCTCTGGATCCCATGCGTCGATGGCCGATTGGCACGCATTCGCCGAGGGCCATTGCTTGTCGAACTCGGCAGGAATTTCGATCTCGAGATCGGGATCATCTTCTTGCTGCAGCCGCAGTGAATGGGCGTCGCAGACGCTGGTGGCGATCAGAACGTCACCCGCGGCTGCGTTGGCCTCGCCACCACTCGAATCGGGCCAGCCAGACCAAAAGGCCAGCGCCGCGGCAAACAGCACCATCAATGAGGCGATCAGCAATGAATGCGACTTGTCCTCGACCGCAGCAATCGTGCCGGCGTTCGCCAGGTCTACGGAAATCGCGCGGGTTGCGGCGCTTCGGGAAGTCTCGTGACCGTCTTGTTTTTCCATTTGCTCGTTCGTTCGCTCGGACATAGACGAGATACGGCCCCATCGGCGCACGACCACGACGACCATGACGTAGTGGGTTTAGTGGCTCTAATGGATTGGGATCTCGGCGATCACCCACACCACGTCCACCGTGCACTCGCTCCATGAACTCTCTGCGCCGAAGCTCCGAAAAGTCTCGAATTCCGTCGCAAAAAGATCGGTTCTACTCATCGGTTCTTCTTGAAGTCGCTTCAACGGTCACTACTTGAATTGGCGTTCGAGTGAAGAACCCGGGCGCCCCATCAAGCCGCGCATCTGGTTACAACGGCCCCAAAAAAACGTCAACCGGTCGACGCCGAAGTATCCTCGCGACAACGAACACGAGCGCGCAACGAATGGTTGCAGGAAGACACCGGACCAATCTCCAAGTCTTTTACCAGCCGACCGAAGACGACCAAACTCGATCGGCCAAAACGCACGATGACCGACCAGGATCGCCGCTTCGAGCGCCGTCCTTCAGCCCCGATGGAGGTCGAAGGCGAGTCGGTCGTCAAATTGATAGGCTCGCCTGGTTGCGCGATCGACCGGATCGACGCAACGGGGAGAACCGCCGATGATCGACTTCGAACCGGGCGAAGAACAAGCCCTCATCATCGAGACCGTTCACGCGTTCGCGGAAAACGAGATTCGCCCTGTGTGTCGCGAGGCCGACGAAGCGGGCGAACCGCCGGCAAGCGTGGTCGAAGCCGCCCATGAATTGGGTCTGGTCGCCAACTCGCTGCCGGAAGCGCACGGCGGCGGCGGCGAACGGTCGGCCATTACGGGCGTTCTGATCGCGGAAGAGCTCGCATGGGGAGACATGGCGATCGCGCTCGCCGTCTTGTCGCCGGGACTGCTTGGATATCCGGTCGCGGACTTCGGGAGCGATTCCCTCCAGAGCGAGATTCTCCCGGGGTTGATGGGCGACTCGTTCGTTCCCGGGTCGCTGGCCATGGTCGAGCCACGATTCGACTTCGATGTCCTTCGCCCCCAAACCACCGCGAAAAAAGACGGCAGTGAATTCCTGCTCGACGGTGTGAAGTGTCAGGTGCCGTGGCTGGAGGGACTTCGCCACGTGGTCGTCATTGCCGCCGACGACGAGGGACTCGCCGCCTTCGTCTTGCCGTGTGGCATCGAGGGTCTCTCGACTGAAGCCGAGCTCAAGATGGGGCTGATCGGATTGCCGACGGTGGAGCTCACCCTTTCGAGCGTGCGCGTTGACGCGAGCGCGCGATTGTCTGCGAGCGACGCGGACATTCGACGAATGATCGACCGCGGTCGGATCGCCCTCGCCGCCGCCGGCGTCGGGACCGCGCGGGCTTCCTTCGAGGTGTCACGCGACTACGCAAAAGAGCGCGAGACGTTCGGCCAGCCGATCGCCACACGTCAGGCGATCGCGTTCAAGCTCGCGGACATGGCGATCGAAATCGATGGCGCCAGACTGCTGGTCTGGGAAGCGGCAGCGGCCCTGGACCGCGGTGAAGACGCAGCTCGACTCGCCCGACTCGCTTACGACCAGACGATGCGAGTCGCTCTGACCGTGACCGACGGCGCCGTTCAGGTCTACGGCGGTCATGGCTATATCCGCGAGTACCTCCCCGAACTCCATCTGCGAAACGTCGCCGGCTTCGCCAGCTTCGAAACGCTCACCCTTCTCTAGTGTGCGCGTCCGGCGCGGCCAACAATGACGGGAGACGACTGATATGACAATCGACTTCGAACTCTCTGAAGGAAGCAAGCTTGCCCAGGCTCACTACCACGAAGTCGCGCTGCAACACATGCGGCCGGTGTCGCGCAAATACGATCTTGCCGAGCATCAGCTCCCGACGGAATGGGTCGACTACTGGTGGAATGAAGGACGGTTTGCCTTCCAGGACAAGATGGCTCCCACCGATGGCTTCGTCACGATCTGCTTACAGGCTGAAGAACTCTGCTGGGGGGACGCCGGGCTCTACCTTCGAATGCCGACACCCGCACTGGGCGGTTCTGCAGTCAGCGCCGCAGGAACCGCGGAGCAGCGCAAGCAATTCATGTCGGCCTTCCGCGAAGAGGGCGGGCATCCGATCTGGGGCGCGATGGCCATCACCGAACCTCAGGCAGGCTCGGATGCGGCCGCCATCGAGACGACGGCGGATTTCGATGCTGAAACCGAAGAGTGGATCCTCAACGGCACGAAGATATTCTGCACGGCGGGCGAAGGTGCATCGACCGCGGATGGAGGCTTCATCGTCGTCTGGGCAACCATCGACAAGAGCGCCGGTCGGGGGGGCATCAAATCCTTCGTCGTAATGGCCAATACAGAGGGCATGGAATTGATCGGGTGCGAAAAGAAACTCGGTATCCGTGCGTCCGATACGGCCACACTCCGCTTCGACAACTGTCGCGTCCCCAAGGAGAATCTGCTCGGAAGCGCCGAAGTTCGGAAGAAAGATCCCTCGAAGACCGGAGACAAGGGATTCAAGGGTGCCATGGCGACCTTCGACGCGAGTCGGCCGATCGTCGCCGCGATGGCGACCGGGGTTGGCCGCGCCGCCCTCGATTTCCTGAAGGAAGAACTCGAACGCCAGGGCGTCGAGATTCGTTACGACGCACCGCCGCGAGAACTAACAGCGATCGAGCGTGACGTGATCGAAATGGAGGCAGAGTTACAGGCCGCGCGGCTGTTGACCTGGCGCGCCGCTTGGATGATGAATGCGGGAAAGCGGAACAACCTCGAAGCCTCGATGGCCAAGGCCAAGGCGGGTCTCGCGGTCACCAAGATCACCCAGAAGACCGTGCAGATTCTCGGACCGGTCGGCTATTCGAAGAAGCTGCTGGTCGAGAAATGGATGCGGGACGCCAAAATCAACGATATCTACGAAGGAACCCAGCAAATCAATCAACTGATCGTGGCTCGACGAATTCTCGACTACCCCTCGGCGATGCTGCGCTAGTTTCTGGAAAGGGTAGAATCGCTATCAAGGTCCCGCCGGGCGTCCGAGTCCACTCGAGAAACAACGAAGGAGTGAACCAGAAAACCATCATGCCGATCGACAAGGAACTCCTCGAAATCCTGGTTTGCCCCGAGTCGAAGCAGACCCTCTCGCTCGCTTCCGAACAGATCCTCGACGGATTGAACTCCGAAATTGACTCGGCGCGCCTTCGAAATCGCGGTGGAAACGTCGTCGAGAAACGAATCGAAGAGGGACTCCTTCGCGAAGATGGCAAGATCCTCTACATCATCGACGACAGCATCCCGATCATGCTGATCGATCAATCGATCGAACTGGGCTAGCCACGAGCTCTACTTTGCGAACTCGCGCCGCTTGAGTTCTTTCACGTATTCCGAGAGTTCGTCGTCCGCGGCCACCAGCTTCGAGATCTCCTCCTCGAAGCGAAGTGCGTCTTCTTTCATCTTCTGCAAGTCGAAGGGGATCTCGAGGTATTGAGAGACTTTGCGAAGAAGCGCGAGCGTTCCGCGCGGATTCGGCGCCGCACTGATGTAGTGAGGCAATCCCGCCCAGAATGAAAGGACCTCGATGCCCTCTTCCGCGAGCGCATTCGACAACACTCCGACGATGCCAGTCGGCCCTTCATAGCTGGTCGGCTCGACTTCGAAGCGATCCAACAATTCGGGTTCACTCGAAAATCCGTTCACGACGACCGGTTGGGAATAGACGACGTCCGCCAGGTATGCCCCCAACAGCAAGCAGCGTCTAACGCCCATGTCCACAGCGAGTTCGACAATCGCCTCACAATAACCACGCCAGCGCATATGGGGCTCGACCCCTAGGCCGGTAATCAATTCCAGCCCTTCTTCGCTCACGCTGTATCGAAACTCGTTGGCTGGCCAGACGACTCGTCCTGACAGTCCAGACTTGTACTGGACTTCCGGTCGAAGAACCGTGAAGTCGTAGAAGTCGTCGGGATCGATTTCCGCAAGCGGAACTCCGCGAAATGTTTCATTGATGAAACTCATCGCCACCGACGCCGCTTCACAGGCGTCGTTCCATCCCTCGAAAGCCAACAACAAGGTCGGCTCGCCCAGGATCGGTCGCACGTGCATTCGAAGAGAACTCATGACCCGGATAGGGTGACACGATCCGACCACGATTCACAAGCAAAAAATCACGTTTGCGAACCGCGCTATCGTTCGAAGCGATATCCCCGTCCGCGAACAGAAACGATATGTTCGGGTCGACTCGGGTCCGGCTCCAGGTAACGCCTTAGACGAACGATAAAACTGTCGATGACACGGGTCTTCGTATCGGGGCGTAGTCCCCAGACTTCTTGCAGTAGTTCCCCTCGTGTGACCGTTTCTCCCTCACGATCCACCAGGGCACGTAGCAATCCGACTTCGCGGGTTGTCAAACTGACGATTTCGTCTCGCGTTTCGATGGAGAATCGATCGAAGCGAATCACGGAATCGCCGACCTCGACGTCGGCCAGGGGTTCGTTGGCAGATTCCACTCCATCCCAGCGCCTTCGCCGCAAAAGGACCCGAACGCGGGCAAGCAATTCGTCGAGGCGAAAGGGCTTCGTCAGGTAGTCGTCTGCACCCTCTTCGAGACCACGAACGATATCGAGCCCATCATCCTTCGCCGTCAGCATCAGGATCGGCACCAGGTTTCCCGAGGCTCGCGTGCGCCGAGCGACTTCGAACCCGCTCATTTCCGGCAGCATCAAGTCGAGGATGACCAGGTCGAAGGGATTATCCACCGAGTCGGCCAACTGCTCCACGGCGCTCCGTCCATCGCCGGCGACTTCGACCTGATAGCTCTCCTGTTCGAGGTTGAATTGAATGCCCTCGGCGATATGCGCGTCGTCCTCGACCAGAAGGATTCGGCCCGAATGAGGCGGCGACTGCGAGGAACGCGACGTCGAAGGCTGCGCGTCGCTCATGCCGGCCGCAGTGTCACGACGAATCGGCTGCCTCGCCCCGCGCCTTCGGAGAGTGCAACGATTCGGCCGCCGTGCTTGCGCAGAAGAGTACGCACTACGAAGAGGCCAAGTCCGAGACCTGAAACCTGACGCTGAACATCGCGACCCGCTCGGTAGAAGCGGCGAAAGATCCGTCTCAGCTCGTGTTTCGGAATCCCGATACCTCGATCCGAAATCTCCACGCGAACGCGACCATCGCTGATCTCTTCGATGCCGACATGAATGTGCACCGGGTCGTCCGAGTATTTGACGGCGTTTTCGAAAAGGTTCCGGAAGACCAGACCGAGTTCGTCTGCATCCCCGCGCACACGAAGCGGTCGAGTCGCGGAGATTTCGATCGAATCCCCCGACAAGTGATGGCGTTCGCGAAGTTCCTCGATGTTCTCGGAGAGAAGTCCTCGAAGCTCGACTTGATCGGTCGCCGCCCGCGATGGCAGAGTTTCCTCAGCTCGCGCCGCGGACAAGACCGACCCGACCGTGCGCTCGAGACGATCGAGGTCCTCGCCCATTCTCCCGATGAACTCGCCACGCTTCGAGGCGTCCAGCTCATGGCGTGCGAGGGTTTCGAGCCCAAGACGGAACGACGAGAGCGGGGTTTTCAATTCGTGGGTCACCGCATCGAGGAACGCACGCTGCGATTGATTGAGCCGCATTTCGAGCACGAGCTTCACGCAGAGCCAAATGACACCCGCGAAGACGAAGAGGAAAAAGAGGCTGCCGAGTACGAAGAGCACTGCGTCGAGACGCGAGAGACCGCTGCCGGCCGGCGAATCGTCCCGCCAGACGAGGATCTGCCAACCGATCGCCAACGCGAGCACCAGCACCATCGACACGATCCCGATGACGAGCGGAGTTCCAATTGAACGACGCGGCATGCTTCCTCCGTGTGGACGACGCGAATACCGGAGAGAGTACTGCCGCAACGAGACGACGTCATGCGACCAGGCACCGTGCTGGCGGCTCCCGCTGAAAACCGCTTCCCTAGGGCGAATACGAACAGAAGCAGATCAAGGGAAAGGGAGCCCTCGTGAGCGATGCCCAACCGATCACTGGCTGCACCCCGGGTGACATCGCGGAGCGCGTCTTTCTCTGCGGCGACCCGGCCCGTGTCGAGCGAATCACCGAGAGCTGGGACGCAAAACGCGAGGTCTGCGCCGCCCGCGAATTCCTGATCGTGACGGGCAAGAAGGAAGGCGTGGACCTCTCCGCCGCGTCGCATGGCATCGGCGCCCCCGGGACGGCAGTGCTCGTCGAAGAACTGATCAAGCTCGGTGCCCGAACCATGATTCGCGTCGGCAACTCGGGCGGGCTCGATCCCGATCTCGAGCTCGGCGATCTCGCCATTACGACCGGCGCCGTTCGCGATGACGGCACGAGCAAGACCTATGTCGTTCCCGAATACCCTGCCGTGGCGAGTTGGGAAGTCGTCAGCGCGCTGGTCGACGCTGCGGCCGAGCAAAAGGTCCGTGCCAAGACCGGAGTCACCTGGTCGCTCGATGCTTTCTACGCGCGAAACGCCGTGGCGGGACCCGACGGCTCGATGCAAAGCATGTCGGTCGACGGCTATTGGCCGAGCCATTTCGAGACGAGAATTCGCGATATGCAGCAGGCGCGAATCCTCAATTGCGAAATGGAAGCCGGAATCCTGCTCACGCTCGCGAGTCTCTTCGGCATTCGCGCGGGCGCCATCTGCGTCGTCTCCGACCGCACGCCCTGGCCCGGCCCGAACGAACTCGACATCGACCGCAACATGACCGCTTGTATCACCGTCGCCACACGAGCCATGCTCTCACTCAGTTGAGAGGGCACGATTCGATGGACCAGCTCGTACAGGACACCTTCCTCGAAATGACCGAGCAATCCCAGGCTCGGTTCAGCGACCGGGAACGGCGACTCGAGATTCGCCAAGCCAAAACGCCCTGCCCCGAACTCAGTCGGTTCTTCTACACGACGGTTGGCGCTGACT
>CAWLAJ010000188.1:0-8350 GCA_963854795.1 Deltaproteobacteria bacterium UBA4427
CGTGGCTCCGAGAGCGACGCGGGTCTTCAGCGCCTCGCGCTTTCTCGAAGAGCTCTTTGACCTTGACCCAGTCTCTCGCCATCAATGCGTCCCAGGAGTACCCGGATGCAACACATCGCTCGAGGCCTCGGCGAGCAATTGCTTCGCGCTCCTCGGGATGCTCGAGATAGTAGCGAGCCTTGCGCACCAGTTCGTCATGGTCGCCGAAGAACTCCGCCTCCTTGCCTTCTTCATAACAATCGAGATGCTGCGGAGTTCTGATCGCAAGCAGGAACGTGCCACAACCGGGAATCTCGAAGCTTCTCGCGGCGGTCTGGTTGTAGTTGAGGACCGAAACGATGCACAACCCGATCCGCGCACCCTTGAGCGCCCGAATGTAATCCTCATTTCCCAGCTGCGGACGCAACCGATCGCCCAGCCTGCTGCGGTTCTTGGAAGCGAACCACGGCGCATGGCCGTAGACGCGAACCGGCAATCCAGCATCGATCAGGGCCAGGATGCCCGCCTCTGTATTTGCTTCGTAGTGACCGATGAAAACCAGCTCGTGATCCCATTCGGCCGCCAACTCGTCGGACATCGGACTCGGTTCGAAGCGTCGATGGTCGTATCCGAGATCCGTCAGCAGCGCGACTGGACGCGGAGACCCCGCCAGCTTCTTTTGATCATCCATATTCGTGGTAAAGAAGATGTCGTAGCAGGAGGCGGTGTCGCGTAGCAGCCGACGCTTCATGTCGACGCGCCAATCTCGCGCATCCAACGCATCCGTGACGTGATGGACCAGGAAGATGCCCTGCTCGGACAGTGCCCGGAGTGTTTCCGGCCGGACCCACTCGCCAGCATCGACCCAGACGATGTCGGGACGAAGCTCGCGACATCGCGCGATGAGTGACTCGTTGGCCTGTCGCAGTCGAGGGCCACGCAGGACATGAGTTTCGATGGCCCTATGCAGTCGACTGGTTGTAGACCAATTCAACTCTTGATCGGTATCGAATCCGTGGAGATCGGGATCCAGCTCACGAATGGCCCGGAAGCGGGAAAAGCAGGTTCCGGATGGGTCGAGGGTGCCGGCGTACAGGATCTTCATGGGTGACGACTCTACCTGAGGGTTGCGACGGGAACCATGCTCGCAAGTCGAGCCGGTGGGGTCTTTACCGAGGCTGCGAACGTTCGGGTGAGCGGTCACAATCCCGATTCGCATTTTGCCGCGCAAAGCGGCCGCCCAGATGGATACGAAGGATGATCGCGTCGTGGGTGGGATCCGCGGGTCCGGTTAGGCGCCCCCGGCAACTCGGTGCTGTGTTCGCAGTCCCAAGGACAGCCGATCAGCGGTTGCGAGCGTTCCGGACGAATCCACCTTCCGTGGTCGCCACGAGGGCGGCGGGGTTCGAGGTCAGCCGCGGCGAGCGAATCCGCACGCTCGCTCACGAGTTCACTGAATACGCTGAGCAGAGATCTCGTGGAGCGCTCCCAGCTGAAGTGCGACACCCGCTTCCGGCCTCGGTCGATCAGCGTCTGCCGATGTGTGTGCGACGCCAACCCCTCTTCCATGGCGGCCGCGATGGATTCGACCTTGAAGGGATCCGGGTAGAGAACCGCATCTTCGGCGGTCTCACGGAAGACCGGGATATCCGCTGCGACGACGGGAACATCACAACCCATCGCTTCGAGGAGGGGATGTCCGAAAGTCTCGAGACAAGAGGGGAATACGAAGAGCGAGGCGTTTCGGTAATACTCTCTGACCTGCTCATGGACCACGGCGCCAACGAGATGGATCTTCTCCGCGAGATCTCCAGTCGCTTTTTGAGCCTCGACCATCTTCTGCTGGTATTCCGGGTCCTGATCATCACCGACTATGAGCGAGCTGAGCCTACGCCTCGATCAGACGCACGTAGTTCTTGTATCGATAGATCGAGCTGACCGACAGGATGACGCCATTGTCGCGGGGGCCCTCGACGTCACCCAGAAAAGCTTTCGAGTCGATGCCATGATGAACGACGACGCGTGAAGATGCTGGCATCCGCATCGCATCGCCGATCCAATTCGCCGAGTCCTGACTGACGAACATGATGCGGTCGGCTCGCCTGGCGGAGAGCCACGCGAGCCCTCGAAGTGCAGCGAGTCGGATGCGCTGGTAGAGCGGCCAACCCTGATCCATTTTCGTAAAGACGTTCGGGTTACGGAAGGCGGCGATCACGGGACAGGGCATGCGGACCGGCGAATATTCGCCGACCGAAAAATAGAGATCGGCGCCCCACTCGGCGGCCAGCCTGGGAACCCGGGTCTGCAGGTAGCGGAAGCGTTCGAAGAGTCCGGCGTCGGGGAGGAGATCGACCTGAACGTTTGGAATGTCGGCCAGCGCCTCGGCCAAGCGCTCCGTGCGCACCAGAACCCGGAATTCGTCGTTCGGCGCCATTTCTGACAGACGGGACAAGATGTTGACGAGGTAGGTGTATCCACCTCCGCCACGCGCCATCGAACCGTCGATCAAAAACCGTCGGCCGGTCGAACTCCGCCGCATCTGTCACACCTCCAAAAGGAATCCTGGTGAGGCTCCTGCAGGGGGGTGTTTAGTGGCGAGCGACCGTTCGTGGCAAGAAAACGATGCTTTGTGTGAAAAAGCGACTTCCCGGGAGTCGGTCGACGGGAAAAATTGCCCCCCTAGGGGCGAATGAGCCCGAAGTGGACCACAATCCGGCGCGAGAAGCGTCCGGCGCAGCGGCCGAGTCGGTTCGCCCGAAGCCGGAGACGGTTCGATCTTGAAGATCGCTGCCGCAATCAGCCGTGGAGGCGTCACCTGCGAGTCGTGTAGGGTTTGCTCTCGTCGAACTCTCCTACCCGAACGTTCAGATCCTCCATCAGATCCTCGCGAACCAGCAGGTAGTTCACCTCGAAATAGGTCTCCAACTCGGTATGCCAGGACTCGTAGCCGTCGATGCCCTCCGGCACGACCTCGCAGATCCGATAGGGCAGCCCCTCCGCGAGCTCGAATACATCTCTCAAATAGGTTCGCGTGGAGATCCAGCGATGGTTGTACTCGAATTGGAAGACCCCGATCCGGCCTTCCACGAGCAGCGGCCGGGCGCCCCGAATCATGGAGAGATCGAATCCTTCGACGTCCGATTTCACGAAGTCGACCGCATCGATCTTTTCTTCTTCGAAGACGTCGACCAGGGTCGTGACCGCGACGTCGACACTTGGCGTCGCGCCATCGTCAATCGACTCCTGCGTCAACAGATGCTTGACCCCCGAGATTCCAGGTGTGGCATCCAAGGCGGCGTGACCTGGTTCATCGGACACCGCCTTCGCGTGGATGCTGACTCGATACCCCTTTGGCACCGACTCCATACGACGCTCGAGCTGTGCACGAATCTCCTCCGAGGGCTCGAACGCCCAGAGATCCACTCTCCCGACGCCTGCATTCTAAAATGACTTCAGCAGATGCGAGGACCAGTACCCGATATTCGACCCGACATCGATGACCTTGAATGGCCGATCCCGCCGACTGTCCCACTCGGCAAGCTTGCGGTGGAGCGCGTACTCGCCACTGTTCTCGGGTACGTTGTGGGCGTCGCGACGCGCGTGTCGATAGAACAACCGGCCCAATCGCCAGAGGCGGCGGCGACCGACCAGACTCTCGATCGCGCCAACCGTGCGTGTGGAAAACCTCGACGCCATCGCGCTTCCTTCCAGCTCGTTGATTCGGCTACTCGATGTGTTCGTTCGTTCTGTGCAACTAACAACGCGGGCTCGGGTCCCGAAGGAATGCGAATCTAAGCTGGCGCACCAATTCCTCGAGTCTCTGGATGCATCGACGATACGGAGCGTCGGCGCATGACCGATTATTCGCCCCACACCGAAACATGCCCGATTGACTGGATTCGGCCCCTTTCGCACTAGCAAGAACCCGAAGGAGGAGCCGTTCCCCTCCAGTGCGATGCGCGTTTGCCGATGAATGCTAGGGTACGCAGCTTCGCGGCAGCGGACCACGTGCGAACAGGGAGGCTAGCGACGCCAATGGATACTCTGGGACTGGGATTGGCTCCGGCGGCACCCCTATCGATTCCGTCGCTGCTGATCAGCCTCTCGGTGGGTGTCGTGCTGGCCTTCCTGATGCGCTGGCATTTCGAGCGCTTCGGCTCGACGCTGTCCAACCGCTCGGAGTTTGCACAGGTCTTCCCGCTTCTCGTCCTCACGACGATCTTGATCATCACCGTTGTCAAATCCTCCCTCGCTCTCTCGCTGGGACTCGTCGGTGCTCTGTCGATCGTCCGATTCAGGACACCCATCAAGGAGCCCGAAGAACTCGCGTACCTGTTCATCGCGATTGCCTCCGGTCTTGGCCTCGGCGCGGACCAGACTGTGCCGACCGTGCTCGCGGTTGTATTCATTCTCACCATCGTGGCCGTGCAGCGTTGGTCTCGCGAGGGAGGCGAGCAGACCAATCTCTACCTCTCGGTCGATTTCGTTCCCGCCGAAGGCAGCGAGCGACCGATCGACAGACTCGCAGAGGTCGTCTCTCGGCATGTCGAGTCGGGGGACTTGAGACGAGTCGATGCGCGTGGCGACTCGGTAGAAGTCACCTACTTCATCGACGTGGCGGCGCCGGAAAGAATCTCGGCCCTGATCGAAGATCTCAAGGGATCCTTCCCGGGAATCGGCGTCACCTTCATCGATCAGAACCAGCTCCCGAGCGTCTAGAACGAAGCGGAAGTCAGCGTCGTCAGTCCGGGTCGTAGGTCGCGGTGTAGACAAGGAGCGCCCCTCCGCCAATGAAGCTCAAGCCGAAGCAGCCAGACGCGAAGCATCAAGAGCCTCCACCGCGATCCTGGAAGCATGGAATGATCATTTCCGCTCTGATGTTCGGCTTGATCGGATGGACCGGCCTCGCCTTCTTGGGGGGTGTTGCCTTCCTCGACTTCTTGCGCCCGTCGCTTCAGAGACACACCGGCGTAGCGAACACGAATGATGCTGTGGCCGCCCTCGTGGGCGCACCCCTTCGCTGGGCGAGCGCATCGATGGCCGATCAGGACATCCCGCGACTCCGGCTCGAGATCAAAGACAACCCACTCTCCAGACTCGACCAATGGCGCGACGACACGAAGGGACGGGTTCTCGCCAGAGCCGCGGGCAACGAGTTCGTTTCCGCCGAGATTCGAATGGACGAAAAGACCGTGGGCATCCGATTGCGTCTCGAGGGCGAAGCCAGCGACTCGCGCAGCGACGAGAAGTGGTCGATGGGCGTACATGTCAAAGAGACTCAGGACCCGCTCTTCGACTTGCGCCGCTTTTCGCTTCACTCGCCCGAGACGGACGCCTTCCAGACCGAGCCCATCGTGCTCGATCACCATCGACGCGAAGGCGTTCTGACACCTCGCCACTTCTTGGTCGACCTCTCCCTGAACGGCGACGACATCGGCCTGATGGCACTCGAGGAGAGCCTGTCGATCGAGTTGCTCGAGTCACAGCAGCGGTCTCCCGGCATCATCATTCGTTTTCGCGAAGATCCCCTCGTCGAATTCTCCGTTGCTCCGGTTTCGGCTTTTGCCAGTTCTCCATTGGAATTGGAGACGTCGACAGGGGTCGGCGACCCGCTCGAGATGGCCACCCGCATGCTTCGTTCTTTCGTCGAAGGAACGCTGGCAGCCAGCGAGGTTTTCGACATCGAGCAGATGAGCCGATTCATCGCCGTCTCCGAAGTCTGGACCTCGAAAGCTGCGCTGGATTGGCAAAACCTTCGTTTCTACTTCAACCCGAATACGCTGCTTCTCGAGCCCATCGCTTTCAACATCGACATGCAGTCGCCCTACCTGGGTACGGGAATGGTCAGCCTTTCGCAGCCCTTCTTCGCCCGGCTACTCGACGACCCGAGGATGCGTACGGCCTTCGTTGCGAATCTCCAGAGAATCGCAGGCGAGATGACCAACGGTGTGACCACCGCACGAGTACGCGAACTCGAAGAGCCGATCCTGTCGGTACTCAACCGCGAATTTCCGATGCGACGCGCGATCAACATGGACCCCCTCGAGCGCCGTGCCGCGACCCTCGTGACCGTCAGCCCCGAGAACATCGAGCTCTTCCAACCTTCCCTCGTCGCTCCGCATGCCGTCTACCCGGATGCGGTACTGGCCCATCTCGAGCGCGACGCATTGGGCGACTACATCGAGTTCGTGAATGTCTTGCCTGTACCCGTCATCGTCGATTCACTCGCTCACCCGGCCTTGAAGCGTGCGGAGCGCCGGCCCCTCACGCTTTCGCCTCCGGACACGCTGCCGCTCACACTGCCTCCAACCGAGTTGAGAGGACGCCCGACCCCGATCAGGCTTCGCTACGAAGCGCTCGCCGACGCCCGACGCATCGAAGGCCGCTATTTCGTCCAGGGTCAGCGGCAGCAACATGGATTCGAAGCTTTGCCCTACGCGGCCGCCTTGGATCGACATCCGATTACCACGTCGACTCTGGAGCAAATTCTCGATGCGCATCGCTTTCTCGCCTGGGACGAATCGACTGGACGTCTGCGGGCTGCCGCCGGCGAGCGAATCGTCGAAGGTTCGATGGTCCTGCCAGCGGGCCTAGGTCTGCAGCTGGATCCAGGAACGACGCTGCGCTTCAGACAGGGCGAGGCCTTGATCGCCTCTGGACCGCTGGTCTTTCTGGGAAACCGTGATGCACCCGTGATTCTCGAGGGAATCGATTCGGATTCACTATGGAGCGGGATCGTCTCATTTCGCTCCGACGAGGCGCACCAATGGAAGAACGTGATCGTCCGCAACACGAGCGGAATCGATCGGCCGGGTTGGCTCCTGACCGGTGGCGTCACACTACGCGACGCCAATGTCCACATCGAAGACAGCCTCTTCGAATCGAATCGCTGTGAAGATGCCCTGAACCTCGTTCGAAGCGAGTTCGAATTGATCAATACACGCTTCGTCGATGTGCCGTCCGACGCCTTCGACGGCGACTTTTCGAATGGCCGCGTGGTGGGTGGTTCCTTTTCGAGCGTCGGCGGAGACGGCATCGATGTCAGCGGAGCCAATGTCCGAATCGAGAACGTCACGCTGACGCAAATCCATGACAAGGCGCTCTCCATCGGTGAAGGCAGTCGTGCGCAGATTTCCGGCGTCCGAGTCGACGGGGCGGGCACCGCCCTGGCGAGCAAGGACGCCTCGCATACCGAAATCGCTGATTCACTATTTGAACGAATCGATTTCACGGCCATCATGGCCTACGTGAAGAAGCCCGAATACGGCCCCTCCGAAATCATCGCCAGCAACATCATTCTGCGAGAGGTCGGGCGCGAAGCTCTCGCGCAACTCGGAAGTCGCGTGACACTGAACGGCGTCGAAATCGAGCCCGAAGCGATCGACATCGATTCTCTCTACAAGCAGGGGCATATGCGAAAATGACTACTTCCGAGTCTGCGCCCGCGCCCGACCCGTTTCGATACGAGGTGAAGTACGTTGCTCGGGCCAGCGATCTTCATCGGCTTCTTGCGTGGGTGCAGAATACCGGTGCCGGCTTCACCGAGCCCTATCCACAACGCCAGGTGAACAACATCTATTTCGACACCTTCGATCATTTTGCGTATGCCGAGAACCTCTCGGGCGCGAGCGCGCGCTCGAAGGTTCGCTTCCGCTGGTACGGAGAAGTCGATCAACCGGAGAAGGGCACACTCGAAGTCAAACGTCGACGTACGGGTGTGGGTTGGAAGTTGTCCTATCCGGTCGGTCCGCTAACGCTTGCCGGCGTTCCCTGGGCAACGATTCGCCAGGCGCTTCGACGGCAGCTCCCGGCCGAAGCTCAGCTCTGGTTGGATGCGAATCCGCAAGCCATCCTGATCAATCGCTATCACCGCCGCTATTTCCAATCCGCAGATCAGAAAGTTCGACTCACGGTCGATTGGAATCAGCGGGTCTACGACGAGCGTCATTGCGGCGTGCCGAACCTGACCCGTCTGGCCAATCTACCCGACACATTGGTCGTGGAACTGAAATTCGATCGACGCGATCGCCCGCTCGCCAACCGCTATGCGCAGGGCCTCCCGCTCAGGCTGAGCCGAAACTCGAAATACGTCGTCGGGGTCCAGGCGATCACCCACGATTGAATCGCCTCGCGGACCGGGGCCGGCGACAGCAACCATGTCTTGTTGGTCAGGGTAGATCGCTGCTTCCCGAAGCGTTCTGATCGCCCCACGCCTGCATTTGCGGCGGCGGACTTCTTCTCGCAAGGATCGCGACCGCGATGGAGACGGCGAAGACCGGGGCGAATGCGAAGGCGGTCGCGGACAGAACGTATGCAGCGGACGCGATCTGCTTGGTGATGAGCTGCATCATCACGACAATGGCCGCGAGAA
>CAWLAJ010000189.1:0-8349 GCA_963854795.1 Deltaproteobacteria bacterium UBA4427
GCCCAACCGACGGCGCTTCCCGTTGCGCCTTCGACATCGCCCGCGGAATCAGGCGACCCATCGCAATCCAGCAATTCGGTCATCGCCACGAACTGATAGCCGCGGGCGTGGACCGTCCGGATCGATGGCAGAGAAGGCTCTTGGCCCGCCTCGCCGAGCACCTGACGCAATTCATTGACCAGACCGGAGAGCGACCCGGGGCCGACGGCGGTCGTTCCCCAGAGAGCCAGCACGAGTTCATCTCGCAAGACGACCCGCTCCCGATGTCGAATGAGTTGGATGAGCAGATCGAAGACCTTCGGTCGCATCGCCAGACGTTCACCGCGTATGCGCAGCAAGTATCGATCTTCGTCGAGTTCGTAATCACCGAAGCGAATTCGCATGAGTCACGGTTGTACCACGACCGCCCAACCCCGTAGAGACCCGAAAGATCCAAATCGTCTCGAATCTGCAAGTAGATGCGGGGAGTTCGACGTAGCCTGCAGAGCTCGGCAGCGGCGCGCGGGAACAGCGATGAAAAGCGAGGAGAAGACGCGTTTGCTCTCGCTGTTGCGGGCCGAGCCTAAGACGGACGCGAGGCGCCGGACTCCAGCGTGACATCGACCATCAGCTCGTCGGCGAGACGTTCGAGCGCTCCCCGGATTTTCTCGAGAGAAACGCCTTCGGGCGGCGCGAGTTCGGCCTGGGCGCGAAAGAGACGCTCGCCCGACATCGGCGCGCTCTCCACCGAGGTGCGCAGATCCTGCACGCTGACGCCGAGCGCCGCCAGCGCGCCCGAAATCTCTCGGATGATCCCGGGCCGATCCTGGCCGACCAATTCGAGGCTGAACGTGTCACGACGATCGACGTTCGCCAGCGACCAGTCGCTATCGACGACACTGACCGAGAGACCCTGTTCGGCCAGCGACGCAAGGCTCGCGATCAGCGCATCCGCGCGTTCCTCGGGCAGATGAATCTGCACGACACCGGCGAAATGACCCGCCAATCGGGCCATACGACTCTCATCCCAGCTGCCCTCGTGGTCGGCAATCAGGCCGGCGAGCGCCTCGACCAGACCCGGACGATCCTCGCCAATCACCGTCAAAACCAATGCACGTGCCATAGTCTGCTCCTTGAGGGAATCGTTAGAATACTCAATGTTTTCAATTACTTGTGATGTCTTGTCGAAAAAAAAGCCGAAAATCCGGAAAAACCACGCCACCTACATTCAGGAATCGGCACTTCCTATGTGAACAAGCCGATATCCCCTTCCCAGGGAGACCCGACGCGCCTTTGGCCCGTCGGGTCGCTTGCTTTCTGGGCTTCGCGTCAAAGAGTTCGCAACCTTTCCGAAGTCATCCCGACGCACGGCGTGCTCGCCGTCGATAAACCCGACCGGACTCAGCGTCCCTCGCGGACCTCCGCCCAACGCGTCAGTGCGTCGAGGGCGCGGACGGCACGATGTGCGCTCGGATAGCAGATCCGGCCTGACTCTCGCAGCGCAGCCGGACCGGGGTTTTCAGGATTCGAAGCGATCAATTCGGACACGGAGAGAACCGGCTTGTCGTGTTTCTGGCTCGCCGCGATGGCCGCTTCGACGTAACGACGATCCTGTTTCTCGTGGAACTCCGCCATCCGCTTTAGACCGTGGTCGGGAAAGAACCGGCCGGATCGAAAAAACGATGCAGTCGCGGCTTGAATTCCGATCCCGAGATGAATCACGGCGTCGACGTCCGGATGAGCGCAGAGAATGTCGAGGACTTCGGGAATCGTGTCGCGCGTCTCGCCGCCGGCGAGATCGATCGGATTGTTTCGGCTCCAGCGTGGAGGCACCCGCGCATCGATGGCTTCACGAATCGAATCGGGTAGTGCGACCAATTCGAGTCCGACGTCTGCGCAGGCATCGGCCGCCAACACACCCCAGCCACCCACGGAAGTGAAGATCACCACGCGACGACCGCGCGGGAGCGGCTGCGTCGCGAGTGTCGCCGCCCATTCGAAAGCCTCTTCGATCGTCGGTGCGCGCAAGATGCCCAGCTGCTGGCAGAGCCCGTCGAAGACCCGATCGTCACTCGCGAGTGCACCCGTATGGCTGGCCGCCGCACGCTGACCCTCGGCACGGGCGCCGCCCTTCACCAGAACGAGTGGCTTGGTTCGGGTGAGGCGTTGCGCCGCGCGTCGGAAGAGTCGACCGTCGCCCACGCCTTCGACGTAGGTGAGCGCGACATCGGTATCCGGATCGACGGCGAAATACTCGAGCAGGTCGGCCAGGCCCGTCTGCGCAGAATTGCCGAGCGAAACCGCTTTACTGATGCCGACGCCGGTCGCGACCGCATAGTTGAGGTAAGACGACACGAGATTTCCACTCTGGCTAGCCACGCCGATTCGACCCGGAGGTGGGTTCGGCGGCACGATCTGGGCGCACATCGATTCGGGTGTCGAGATGACGCCCTGCCCGTTCGGACCGATCAGCAGCATGTCGAGTTCGGCAGCCACCGCGACCAGCTCGCGCTGCAGCGCCTCGCCCTCTTCACCCGCCTCGCTATAACCAGCGCTCGTCACGAAGGCCGCGCGAATCCCCCTCTTCGCACACGAACGCAAGAGCTCGACGTTGACCTTGTTAGGCGTGCAAAGGAATACGAGATCTGCGACCGCGTCCTCGGGCAGAGCGTCCACGCTCGAGTAGGTCTGCCGGCCGAGAACATCCGCCGCGTCCGGCTTGACACCGAAAACCTCGCCTCGAAAATCACAGCGCAACAGATTGTGGAACGTCACGAAGCCAAATTTCCCTGGATGACTGGCGACACCGGCAACGATCACGCCCCGCGGATGAAAGAGTGGCCGAAATCGTTCGAGGACCGCCTCGTCGGACAGCGCGTCTGGCAACGGCTGAAGGAGAGAATCGTCCTCCGTGAGTTCGAGATCCCGCTCTTCGACGAGCGCGTCGACGGCGATCGGCTGGTCACCGGCGACGATCAGCGGATTGAGATCGACGGACGCGATCTCGGGGTGATCGATCGCCAGCCGAGAGAGACCTTCTAGAACGTCCGCGAGCGCCTCGCGATCGATGGCGGGCTCGCCGCGATGGGGCTCGGTCAGGAGACGGCTCGTCTTGAGCCCATCGAGCATGGCGAGCGCTTCGCGTCGATCGAGCGGGGCCACCGCAAAGACGGCATCCCCCACGGCTTCTGCCAGAATCCCGCCAAGGCCCAACAGGACGCAAGGACCGAATTGGGGATCGCGAACGAACCCCGCGATCAACTCCCGCCGACCCTCGACCTGCTCGGCGACCAGAACCGACACGTCCCCATCTTCGGGTCGCGCGAGACAGAGAAGCTCTCCGGCGAGCGCTTCGACGGCGCGTTCATCGGCCACGCCGAGCCGAACGAGGTTTCGCTCGGTCTTGTGCGCGATTCCAACGCCGTCCAATTTCAGCACGACGGGATAGCCGATTCCGTTTGCCGCCTTCACGGCCAGAGCCGGATTTGCGGCCAGTCGCTCGATCGGAAGGCGAACACCGTAGCGGCCGACGATTTCCTTCGAGTCGTGTTCGGACAAGGTGCGTGTCGTGGAGGCTTGAGAAGTGGATTTCGAGTTCGTCATCGGGCGAAGAGACTACTCGACGCGGGCCGCCGCGACAAAATCGTTTCGATCTCGCAAATACGGTCGCATCTTACTGAAATAGCGTATGATTCCGGAATCGTGCCAGACGAATCCGCCACCGCTGTCGCCGGAAACCCCGGACTCTTCGCCACGCTCGAGAGCCTCTTCGAACAGTGGATCGTGATGCCGATCGAGCGGCTGATCTTCTTCGACGTGGTGTTCTGGGACAATGCGAGCCCAAATGAGATTCAACTCCCGATCGTCGTCGTCTGGCTCGTTTTGGGTGCCCTCTTCTTCACTTTTCGTTTTCAATTCGTCAACCTGCGCGGCTTCCGCCACGGGATCGACTGCGTACGCGGGCGTTACTCGGAAGCCGGCGGACCGGGAGAGATCAGCCACTTCCAGGCGCTGTCGGCGGCCCTGTCGGCCACGGTCGGCCTCGGCAATATTGCCGGCGTCGCTTTCGCGGTCGGAATCGGCGGACCCGGTGCCGTCTTCTGGATGATCATCGGCGGAGTGCTCGGCATGACTTCGAAATTTGCCGAATGCACACTGGGCCAGCGCTACAGAACGATCGATGAGGACGGTCATGTCACGGGTGGACCCATGGTCTACCTCAGCACCGGACTCGCCGAACTCGGTCATGCCACGCTCGGCCGCGTGCTGTCCGTGGTCTTCGCGGTCATGTGTATCGGGGCGAGTTTCGGCGGCGGCAATATGTTCCAGGCGAATCAGAGCTTCGCGCTGCTCAAGACCGAGGTCCCGATGCTCGCCAGCGGCGCGGGTCAGATCGGCTTCGGCCTGGTCCTCGTCGTCCTGGTTGCCCTCGTGATCGTCGGCGGCATCCGACGCATCGGCGAAGTCGCCTCGATCCTCGTCCCCGGGATGTGCCTGCTCTACATGATCTGTGGCGTGTTGATTTTGCTCACCCACGCCTCCGCGGTCCCCGACGCTTTCGCCTTGATCATCAGCAAGGCCTTCAGTTTCGAGGCTGGTCTAGGCGGTTTCGTGGGAACCCTGGTCCAGGGCTTTCGCCGCGCCGCTTTCAGCAATGAAGCCGGCGTGGGATCCGCGGCCATCGCACACTCGGCCGCGAAGACCGACGAACCGATCCGCGAAGGCCTGGTCGCGCTGCTCGAGCCCTTCATCGATACGATCGTCGTCTGCACGACGACCGCGCTGGTGATCGTCGTGACCGGAGCCTGGAACGACCCGGAAGCCGGGAGCGGCATCACCATGACGGCAACGGCCTTTGCCACCGTCTTCCCATGGTTTCCGAAAGTGCTGACCGTGATCGCTGTATTGTTCGCTTTCAGCACGATGATCTCATGGAGCTACTACGGCGAACGCTCCTGGAAATATCTCTTCGGCGGCAGCTCGATCCTGGTCTACCAGCTGGTCTTCCTGGCCTTCACGTTTGCCGGCGTGGTCTTCCAGAATGCCGATGTTGTCTTGAATTTCGGCGACCTGATGATCCTGGGCATGGCCTTCCCGAATATCGCCGGCGTCGTCTTGATGGCGGGGATGGTGAAGGCCGATCTGGATTCGTATTTCCGACGCCTGGCCGCCGGCGAATTCCCGATTCACGCCTAACGAGATCCTTGGGTAGACGGCGCTAAGGCGCGATCTCGGCCACCGGCTGCGGATCGGCCTCGCGAATCGAGATGACCGCGGTCTCCGAGAATTTCACGCGACCCGATTTCCCGAGGCTCCCGCCCAAGGGCTGCGGCCCCTGATTCGGATGAAGTCGCGTCGAAAGGCTGGCACCGGTCTCCGTCCCATAGAAGTAGGCGCCGACCAACGGCAGATCACCGACCTGGTCCGGCGCTTTGAGCGTGAAGATGATCTTCGCACGACTCCAGCGATCTTCGTCCGCGCTCGAGGACACGCCCTCGACGTTCACGAACGTAATGTTCCGGCCTTCTCGTTCCGGCCGGCGTCCGATCCAACTCGATTGCGGACCCTCCGGCCCGAGGATCGTCGGTGCGCCGACCACCTCCCAGCCCAGTGCCGAAGCCGGTCGCGCGAACAGACGATGCGGGCGATCGACGAGAGCGATTCCCACCGACGGACCGGCTCCCCCTGTAACCTTGACCGTCACCTGGAAGGTCTCGCCCGGTTCGACCTGCGGCGGAACTTCGAGAGCGATCGTCGAATTGAGATCGACGGTCGAGAGCAGCTCGATGAGTCGTGCTCGATCTTCGGTCGAGAGTTCGGCATACGAACCGACTCCGGACTGAATCTCGGAGAAATGCTTGTTGAGAGCGAGTTCCGAGCTGGCCCGTTCGCCGAGGCCGGCAAGGTCCTCTTCGGCGGTCGAGGAATGACAATCTGCACAGAACGGAGCAACGTCGGTTTGAAAATCGGGGGTTCCGCCGGGATAGGCCACGGCCGAAAATGCTCCCAGACCGATGACGACTCCCAAGATTGCGGAACCAAAGGCCCGAAAACGCCCGAATGGTCCTTCAAACGCCATGACAGATCCTCCCACGAGATTGGTGGTGGACCTCCGTGCGGACCACCGACTGGCCTTTGATCGTCCACCCCGCGCTCTGAAATGAGTGCTGAAATCACCATTTCCCGGCCTGCTAGGGTTGAATGTCGACAAATTCCGGAGGATTCGACCCATGGACCTGGGCAAGATCGGCGTCTGGAGCTGGCTGGACCATCTTTCCGCAAACGACGCGGCGGAGTTCGCCCACCGGGCGGAAGGCTGGGGCTATAGCGCCCTATGGATACCCGAGGCGGTCGGCCGCGATCCCTTTGCACTGATTGGCTATCTGGCAGCCCGGACCGAGCGAATCATCCTCGCCACCGGAATCGCCAACATCTACGCCCGAGACCCGATGGCAACCAAAGCCGTCTGGAAAACGGTCTCGGAACTCGCTCCCGATCGCTTCATCCTCGGCCTCGGGGTTTCCCATTCCCACCTCGTTTCACGTCAACGCGGCCACCACTACGGTAAGCCCTTGTCGACCATGCGAGATTATCTGCATGCCATGGACGAGGCGCTCTATATGGGCAAAGAGCCGGAGCACGACGCTCCCATCGTGTTGGGTGCGCTTCGCGACAAGATGCTCGAGCTCTCGGCGACCGCCGCCCAGGGCGCTCATCCCTATCTGGTCACGCCCGCGCATACCGAGCGCGCGCGAAAAGTGATCGGCCCTGATGCGCTCTTGTGCCCGGAGCAGATGGTGCTCGCCGAGACCGACGCGGACTCCGCGCGCAAGATCGCTCGCGCCAATCTCAAGGTCTATATCGGACTCCCGAACTATCAAAACAATCTTCGCCAATTCGGATTCGACGACGATGACTTCGCGAACGGGGGTTCGGATCGATTGGTCGACGCGTTGGTCTGTTGGGGAAACCCAGAAAAGATCGCAGCACATATCCAGAAACATCTCGCGGCCGGCGCGAACCACGTCTGCATACAAGCGTTCCGAGCCGACGGCGGACCCGGGGCAGACGAGGCGCTACTGGAGTCTCTGGCCAGCTTGATCCACTAAAGATCGTCTCGTAGCTTGTCGAAGGTTTGTCGCTGTTCGACGGTTCCGAGCATCACGAGCTCCGCGCCTGCGTCGAGCATGACGCCGGCGCTGGGATTCGCTTCGAAGTCGTGGCCCTTTCGAATCCCGATCACATTGAGACCCGATCGCTTTCCGATTTCACTGTCGGCCAGCGTCATGCCCGCGAACTCGCGCGGAACCGGTTCGACGAAGAGTTCGATTCCCTCGCCGAAGATGATCAGCTCCTGGTCGCGAACGAGCGCGACCACCGTCTGAATTGCCAGGGTCGCTCGACTGAGGGCGAAATCGGCACCGGCACGATGGATCGCCTCGAGATTCCAATCGTGTGTGATCCGACTCACGATATGCGCCTCCTGGCTGAGTCCGCGACAGTAGACGGCCAGAAACATATTCGTCGCGTCGTTGCTGGTCGTCAGGACGACGGAAGGCGCCTCTTCGACACCGGCCTCCTTCACGGTTTGTAGAT
This sequence comes from Deltaproteobacteria bacterium UBA4427, assembly GCA_963854795.1. Lineage (GTDB taxonomy): Bacteria > Myxococcota_A > UBA9160 > UBA9160 > UBA4427 > UBA4427. The sequence goes on from CAWLAJ010000189.1 coordinate 7,576, forward strand.
TTGCCGCGTCCCCGATGACCACGCGATCCGCGAGCTTCGAGAGTTCCGGTTCGAGGCTCGCATTGATCTCGAGAATCGTGACGAGCGCTCCCCGCTCTCGAAGGGCTCGACATACTGCCCGCCCCACCACACCGCCCCCGATCACGAGAACAGGCGTGTCGGTCGGGTGATAGATCACGAACAGTGCATCGAGATCGGTGATCTGATCCTCCGTGCCGATGACCACGGGGATGCTGTGTCTCGTGAGTACCGTCTCGGGGCCCGCGGCCTCGAGACGCCCGCGCTCCCAGACGCCGACGATGTTGAGACCCGTCACGCCGCGCAGATTCGTATCCCGAATCGTGCGACCGACCAGGGCCGTTCCATGGACTGGAAACTCCGCGATCACGAGGCTCTCGAAACGACCGATTCGATGAGCCACTTGCATCCCTGCAGTCACACGACTGGCGAGCTGCTCGCCCAATTGTTCCTTGAGCGGCATGACTCGACTTGCTCCCGCCAACTCAAGGACATCGACTGAATTCACGTGTTCGGCGAATGAAACAATTTCGACGTCAGGAGCCACCTCCCGAATCGTCAACGCAATATTCGAGTTTTCGGCGTCGCTCAGATTGGCGACGACGAGACGAGCCTCGTTCACCCGAACAGCCTCGTAGGTTGCGAGCAGGTCCCGACGACCCGTGACGACACTGATTCCATCGACATGGAGCGAGGCCGCGAGCGCGGGATCCGTTTCGATCACGACATAGGGAATCTCGAGCTTGATGAAATGCT
>CAWLAJ010000190.1:0-8325 GCA_963854795.1 Deltaproteobacteria bacterium UBA4427
TCAGCTGTTCAGCGCAGTGGCAAAAGAGCGGCGAAATACAGGGGTCATGGATGTTCGAAGAAACGCGAAGCGAGCCCCGCCTGCGAGCAAAAGAACGATGACCCGCGAAATCCCCACCCAGGCCCCGTGTCGTCGTGCGGATAGGCAAAATAAGCAACGTTTTCCGCACCACCGATACTAGGTGTTCTGACAAGTAGCCCTCAGACGAGGCACATCAGCCCCGTCCCGGGCCCCGGTCCCGGGAAATCAAACCATGCTTCGGCCGGCCGAACGACGACGACTGCACGTCACCGTCCGAGCAACGGGCGTGGTCATCTCCGATTTTTGTCGACTACGCGGGATAGCTCCGAGCGCGCTTGAATCGCTGCGACGAGTACGTCGTATCGCCTGCAGTAGACGGTGGGTACTCCGCATGTTGAGCTGAGCGGGACCCGAGGGCGCTATTCCAGTTCGCCCAAATCGAATTTCACCGATCGTATCCCGCCGGTGAAGTCGTAGTTCGCAGGATAGTCACCCGCCGGTGATCCCGTGTCCGTTCCGACGTCAAAGGTTTCGTCGATGGAGAACATCGGCGTTGTGCGAGCGATTCTGCCTTCGCCGATCTTTTCCTCGCCGAGGTAGAGAGTAGCGACGCCGCCGCGTCCAGGACCGCCGCCGTCGAAGTCAAATTCGAATCGCAATGTCGAATGGCCCTCCGGCAGGGGTCGGTCGCCAACGATGGTCGTCCTCATGACGTCGAACAAGTTGTAGGTGTAGACGGGTCTTCCCGAGTCATTCACATACAGCGCCCATCCCGCGACCACGCCACCTTCGGTCGCGATGACTCCTTCCGCGCCGCTTTCGGGTACGTCGAGTTCTGCGGTAATGACATATGAGCGTTGCGCGATCGGAGGTGCGGTCGGTTCCGCAATTCCAATCGCACCTTCATAGAAGACAAAGCTACGACGGTCGCCATTCAACCTCGGAAGCCCCTGCCCCGGTCGAGTTTCGGCAAGTGGCAGCACCGAATTCTTCGCCGCTTCCTCAAGAAATCGCTTCTTCATTGCGCGAAGCTTGGCGGGCTCGGAAGAAGCGAGATCTCGACCCTGACTAAAGTCCCGGTCCAGGTTGTAGAGTTCCCACACATCCTCTTCGAAGGAATGTTTGATCGGAGTCATCACATTCCACGGCGCGCGGCCCCGAAAAGCAGACGCCATCCAGCCTTCGTGATAAATCGCGCGATGACCGAACACTTCGAAGTACTGGGTGTTGTGACGACTCGATGCCCGCGCGTCGTCGAAGCTGTAGGCGAGGCTCACGCCATCCATCGGGAGTTGAGGAATACCGTCAAATTCCTTTGGCGCGTCGAGATCAAGAATATCGAGGATCGTCGGAACAATGTCGTTCACATGGGACCACTGGCTTCGGAGCTCCCCCTTGCTGCGAATTCCATTGGGCCAGCTCATGACGAGAGGGTTGCGCGTGCCACCAAGATGAGATGCGACCGTCTTCGCCCATTGGAATGGAGTGTTGGTCGCCCACGCCCAGCCCGCCGGAAAATGGGGAAACGAATCGGTCAATCCGAATTCGTCGAGTCGAGCCAGGTTGGTTGCAGTGTCCTCCTGCATGCCCATCAGCCCGGCGAAGTAGTTCCATCCGCCCCGGAGTCCTCCTTCGGCACTCGCACCGTTGTCACCAACGATGTAGATGAACAACGTGTTGTCAAACTCATCGATATCGCGCAGGGCACCGACAAGCTTTCCGACTTGTGCATCCGTGTGCGCAAGAAATGCAGCGAAGACTTCCATCAATCGACTGCCAATTACTCGCTCCTCATTAGACAGCGAGGACCACGCCGGGATGGCATCCGGCCGGGGGGTCAAGATCGAGTCTTGCGGGATGATGTCCGCCTGCTTCTGTCGCCCGAACGCGCGCTCCCGTTCTTCATCCCAACCGTGATCAAACTGTCCCTTGAAGCGCTCAATCCATTTCTTCGGTGCGTGCAACGGTGCGTGAGTCGCGCCAGTCGCGAAGTACACGAACAAGGGCTTCTCGGGCCGAATCGATTTTTGCAGCCGCATCCATGTCGCCGCTCGCTCGGCGATGTCTTCGGTGAAGTGATACGCGACAGTGTCGGGACGCTTCACAGGACGAGTCCCCTCGAATAGAGAGGGCTCGAACTGATGCGCTTCACCCCCCAAGAATCCATAGAAGGTGTCGAAGCCGACACCGGTGGGCCAGCGATCGAAGGGGCCCGAAGGGGACGACTCCCACGGTGGAGCGAGGTGCCACTTTCCCCATGCCGAGGTCGCATACCCGTAGTCGCGCAACAAAGCCGCGATCGTTGCCGCGTTCTTCTTGAGCATTCCCTCGCGACCCGGGTAGTTCGACGCACTATTCAGCACCGCGCCGACGCCTACCGCATGGGCGTTGCGCCCGGTAAGGAGCGACGCGCGCGTGGGTGAGCAAATCCCAGTGGTGTGAAAACGGTTGTACCGGAGACCCGCGTCCGACAGATCATCGAGCGTCGGCGTTGGAATCGCACCGCCGAACGTCTGCGCGGCACTGAACCCGACATCGTCGAGCAATACCACGACGATGTTGGGGGCACCCTTCGGGACCGAGCTGAGTTCGATGTTTGGTGGTGGCTCGGACTCCGCGGTGAACGCCAATGAGGGAGACAACCAATTCGCAAACACACAGGCCAGGACAACAACGAACGTTTTCGAGTAGAGATTCTTGGGCACGGATTCGAGGTCTCCTGATCTGGGCGCACATTGTAGAAGACCGGTGGCCGGCCTCGCGATAATGGGTCCAGTCTCTGAGTTAGCCTTTTTGGCTGATCGGAGACGAGATGAAGAGGAAGCGATTCACGGAAGAGCAGATCATCGGGATTTTGAATGAGGCGGAGCAGACGGGGAATATTCGAGAGATCTGCCGCCTGAATAACATTTCGGAACAGACATTCTATCGCTGGCGAACGAAGTTTGGCGGGATGGACGTTTCAGAGGCCAAGCGTTTGAAGGATCTCGAGCGTGAGAACTCAGAGCTGAAGAAAATCGTGGCGGATCTGACGCTGATCCCCGAACCCTCCGCCGCTCTCCTGATGGGGCTTGGGCTTGTTGAGTTGCGGGTGAGGAGGCGGACGTAAGCTTGCTAGCGAGTGTCTCGCTGCTAGCCACACATAGTCTTGCTAGTCGCCTCAGAATCCTAATCTTGCCGTCAGGTTGCGAACGAAGGAAGAGGGAGTGCTCGGTCCAGAATGCGGCCTAGTCAGACCTCGGGTCGCCGCGCCTAGAACTGCCCTCCGGTCGATTCGATGTACTGCTGCAGCCGAGCTTTACAAGCCCCAGTCAGAGTCTCGTCGACGGAGCAGTAGACCCCCATTGGTGCGGCGGTGCCCATGTTTTCCGGACTGGCGATATACGTCTGGTAGTCCGGTTGCTCTTTGAGGTCGGCCCACGGCACGTCCTCATGATCTGCGAAGAAGCAGGGCACGCCCGGGCTCAGGCCGTCTTTCTGCTTCTCGTAGCTTTGGGAATACATCAGATCGGTCCCCTTCTCACGCAGCAGAAGGTTGGCGGTCGTGAACTCCGTCTCCTCTCCGCTGCGCATCACGACCCACCCCTTTTTCTCGGCATGCTCGAAGAGCAACCGCTGCTTCGCGAGGCCGAGTTTGCGGGGCCACAGGAGGATCGTGGATCCCCCGTCTAGATCGGGAAGGAACTCCTCGTTGCCGATGCTGTTCGTGTACGTCGAGTTCGAGTTCGCGTCGTGTCGAAAGTAGCGCCCGACATCGCCGCCGTACATCGTGAGCCCGTAGAACTTCACCTCTTTCTGGGGATACAACGTGTCGGAAGTCACCTCGCGATTCGACACGAAGGTGGGAATTTGCGGGATGCGCAGGAGGCCGATTCTTGGGTCCCCGCTCGAGGTCGAGTCGGAGACCAGCAGCGGGGCGTCGAGGTCAATCGCCGCACCGAGATAACCGGAGCACCCGTCGTCCGCGGGGGCGGCGCCCGGCCCGACCGGTGGGCGGGAGAACTGAATCAAATCGTCAGGGAATTTCGGCGCGCACTGGTAGATGAAGGGCGGGTCGTCGTCCTCAGTGGCACGGCAGGTGGCTTCGTCGAGGAGGTCGCCGGCTGGGGTGTCACGGTCCACCGGGGGGACCGTCGGTCCGCCGAGGAACAGCTTTTCGCCGAGGGACGGGATCAGGTTGAGCCCCTCGTGGTGCCCCCCGCCCGTGCCGCTCGGCATGTCGGCCGAGCTCCGTGCCGGAGAATCCACCGGAGTCAACCGGGCGCAATTCAACTCCTTCCCTGTCTTGAGGTTGACCGCGACCGTGCGCGGAAAGCGGAGATCGTCCGGACCGCCATACCCCCCGCGGTTGAAGTCCTCGAGCGCTCCGTATATGCGCACGACCATGATCCAGTAGTCCGACGCGCTGTCCTGATTCCCGTCACCCGGCGCGGGAATGTCGAGCCTGTTCTCGATGGACCTCAGTGACTTCGCGAGCCGGCGCCGTTTCTTCGGAGCGATGAGAAGGCTGAAGTCACGGTTCTCCGCGAGCATGGGACTGTCGACACGGAACGGGTTCTCGCTTCCCGGATCGGGTTCGAAGTCGCTCCCCTTCTTCCCGTCCCGCCAGTTCAATTCGCCGTCGTAGATATCCCAACTGGTGTACGTCCCGTGCGGAAACTGCCCTCGCATCACGTAACCGACATTGGGGCGCGAACTCGATTGGATCAGGTAGGTGTAGGTCGCCCACCCGTTCGTGGGCTGGACCGGGAAGCGAGCGAAATCGATCCACTCGTAGATGTACCGACAGCTCTTCTGTTCGAACCTGCGGTCGGATCCGCCCGAGGTCTCGTTCGCGCGATCGGGGGTCGCCGCGATCGCGACCGATGCGCTCGCCGCGAGGGCGCCGATGAGGGTCATCGTCAAGAGACCCGGGAGAGACCTCGCGAGGGGGAGGCGAAAGTGGGACATCTCAAGAACCTCCTGTCGCGGCAACGAATGGGGTGACAGTGCGATTCTCTCATCCTATCACGACGAAACGGTGGCGGATAGGAATTGCTCTGCCTATCCGGTTCGCTCCGCCTGAACCACTGAACCAGGGGCTACCGGCCTGTAGCGGGCTCTCGCGAGGGCCGTGCTCGTGGCGAGCTCTCTAGGGGTTCCGCACACCGGTAGCGGAGCCAACCGGATAGGCAGAGGAATTTCAAGCTGCGTTTACTGCACCACCGATAGGTAGTGTTCTGACAAGTAGCCCTCAGACGAGGCACATCAGCCCCGTCCCGGGCTCCGAATTTCGCTGTACCATTTTGCATCAACCTTTTGAGGCTCAGCGCACTCGGCGGCGCCCTTCAACGCCGCTGATGCCCGATCCGTTGGGCGGCGTGAGGAGGATCACTTATGAGTTGGGGATCCGCGATGGCACTGGGGCTCACTCTCGGCGTAGCGCTGGGCGCTGGAGTTGGAGCCGCATTCGGAAACGTTGGAATCGGTGTTGGTGTCGGCTGTGCGCTCGGAGCTGCATTCGGCGGACTCTCGAAGCGACACCAGCGCGCCGTTCGGAACTGACCAGTCGACTTAGCCTCCGCCGAACTATGCCGTCGGTGTGGGTTGCGAATCTCGCGCTGAGCAGCGAGTCGCTGGCCAGCTCTAAGTCTGGAGTGCAAATCTCCACGTTGGTCGAAAGCGCAGTACGTTGAAAATCGCCGCCCAACAAGGGCTTGCAGCTGACAACAGACAGCTAGGCGTTTTCCGATTCGGTACCGTTCTGGCGTCGGGACCCTGTGGCATGGCGTTGGCGGTCAGCGCTGGCTGGCGCAGCTGAAGCCCGATCCGTTAGGCGGCTTGAGTGCTAGCACGAGACTTGTACGAGTTACTGGGCGCCCAGGAGTCGACCGCCGGACTTCGGGCCGCGATTGCTCCAGCAATGCCTGAGTATCGGCGCGGTTTGGCTGAGCGCGGCCGTTCTTGCCCAGTCTTCATCACTAGCGACGGTTCTCTCCTGGTTTTGGCAGCGAGTCACCTCGACAGACTGTGCACTGCGTTCTTGAACGGGGAGATCGACGAAAACGAACTCAGCTACATCGCCACTGCGTTTGAGCTCGCGGCCGATTTCCAGTTCGTTTCCAAGGAGATCGAAGAATGTGCGTTCTTTCTCTCCACGCCCGAAGCGAATGGCCCCCCGCTGCCGGAGATCGTGCCTGCAGTTCTTCGTGCTCTTCGCGAGCACGCCGCCTAACAAAATGTTGCAGTCGGACGTGCTTCGCGCAGGGCTTGATGGGGCGTGGTAGAATCAAGTCCGGTCAAGGTGTTCAGGGAGCTGCTCGGCAAGTCACCGCCCGCTCGGGAGATGAGGGATCCCCTGATGAACGCCGCCCGGTTTCATGGAAGATCCGGGACAAGCAGGCCGGGTCGATCCGGACCCCTTCGTCACGTCAAGATCCGGCGAACGATCCCGGCGACGTGAGTTGGGTTGAGGTGAGTCGCGGCTCCGCGTTCGCCGACGTCATTTCGCCGCTTCCGTCAGTCCGCCGAACCCGCTCCAAATCAAGTCGGTGGTTTGGGTCGTGACCTGGTCGAGGGAAACATCGGGATGGACGCGCCACCAGCGCCCGACGTGCGCGCCGATGCCGATTAGCGCGTTCGCATAGATCGGCGCAGGGGAGGGGTCGAGGCCCATCGCCCGAATTTGCGCAGCGATCACGAGCGCAATGTCTTTCGCCAAACCGTCGAGCATGACGCCGAGGCCGGAGTCGGAAATGTGTACCGGCGCGTCGCGCGTCAGCACCGCGTGGCCGTCCGGGTGATCGCGCACGTAGGTAAAGAAGGCGCGCATGCTGTTTTCGACCAACTCGCGGGGTTCGCCCGGACCCATCAGTGACTGCGCGACGACCTCCTGAACCAAGGCGATCTGTTCGCTGACGACCGCTTCGAACAATCCGTGTTTATCGCCGAAGTGGCTGTAGAGGATCGGTCGGGAAACGCCGGCGCGTTCCGCGATCTCCTCGAGACTCGCGGCCTCGTATCCGAGCTCGGAGAACACCCCGCGGGACACCTCCATGAGCTGCTTGCGCCGCTCTTCCCTGGGCATGCGCTCGCGGCGCCCGGTGACGGGCTTCTCGCGGTGTTCCTTCTCGCGTTTTCGTGAGCTTCGGCGCGACATCGTTGACAACCTTATTACGTCTATGTAAGTTTCGCTACCGTAAGTTACGGAGTCGTAACTACTCGTCCGATACGAGATCGGACCCCACACGAAGATCCCATGAGGAGTGCCACACCATGGAAGCCATCCCGCAGACCCTGACAAAAGAGACCCCGACCCAAGAGACGGCGAAGAACCCCGTTCGCTGGGGCGCCGCCTTTCGCGCGCTGCTCGCGCTGGCCCAGGACAACGACGACACCACCCACGTTTTCAAAATCGTGGACGCGCTGCGCGGCGATTCGGAAAGAGCGCCGCTAGCCCACATGAAGCAGACGCCGATCGGGCGAAAGATCATCGACGAGAACCGCAGCCTGCTCGACGTCCTTGCGAACCGAGAACATCTGCGCGCGCTCCCGGAAGATTCACTCGGGCGCACGTACCTGGCGTTCATGGAAAGCGAAGGCCTCAGCGCTGATGGCCTGGCCGATGCTTCGATCGAAGGATACGCAGGTGGTAGACTCGATCCCGAACTGCGCACGTTCACGACCTGGGCCCGGGACAGTCACGATTTGTGGCACGTCCTCACGGGCTATGGCCGGGATCCGCTGGGCGAACTGTGTTTGTTGGGCGTGTTGTACAGCCAGATCAACAGCACAGGTACGGGCTTCATCGCCTTGCTGGGCTTGCTCCGGGTGCCGTTCGAATATCCCGGGGCGCCGTCGATCAGGGCTGTGTTCCAGGGCTTTCGGATCGGACGCAAGGCCGAGTCTCTGATGGCGCAGGACTGGGAAGCGCTGCTCGCACGTCCCTTCGAAGAGGTGCGAAGCGAACTCGGTCTCGAACCGCCTACGTACTATGAGCGCAGTCGGCCGATGCACGACGCCTCTCGTTCGAATAGTCGGGCCGCGGTGGCGAATGCCGAGGCAATATCGGTCTAGATGACGCACCATTATGCGTCCAGGTTGAGTCGGATCGAAATCGTAAAGAAATTGGAGAGAAATCGGAGCTGCGGAAAACGTTGCTTGTTTTGCCTATCCGCCACGTGCTGCCTGCGAGACATTGCCGATACTGCGACGACGCCGACCCGGCGCATCGACTACATCCTTGCTCGCGTTGCCTGGGTCATCCGTAGCGAAGTAACGCTCGATCGCGCGCTGCCGCTGCACGGCGGGGACGGGTCTGCATCC
>CAWLAJ010000191.1:0-8325 GCA_963854795.1 Deltaproteobacteria bacterium UBA4427
AGACCTTGCTGTAGCTCGCGATAGCTGCGGCCCCGCGCCTTCCCAGCGGCGCGTCTCGACACCTGGGCTTCCCACGAGAGTCTTGGGTCAGGCTCCTAGCTGCTGTGCGGTTTTTGATCGCGACCGCCCTTTCGGCCGCCGCTGCGCGCGCGCAGGCGAACGCGAACCGGGGTGCCCTCGAATCCGAAACTCTCGCGGAGACGATTCTCGAGAAAGCGCACGTAGGAGGTCTGGATCGCCTTCGGGTCGCTGCAGAAAACGATGAAGACCGGCGGCGCGACCGCCACCTGGGATGCGTAGAAGAGCTTGTTGGGCTTTCGGGAGAAACCGCGGCTCGCCATGGAGGGAGGATGCTTGTCCGAAACGTCCTGCAGCCAGCGATTGAGGTCGGCGGTCGAGATGCGCAGCTGACTGGCGGCCGCGACCTTGCGCAGCTTGCGAAAGAGCGCGCCAAAGCCGGCGCCGGTCTGTGCAGAGACCGGAACGATCGACACGTCCGACATGAACCGCAGACCATGTGCGATGTCCGCCAGCACGTCCTCGCGCCGATCGGCGTCGACGAGGTCCCATTTATTGGCGAGCACGAGCGCCGCACAGCCCTGTTCCCGCATCAGGGAAGCGACCCGCGCGTCTTGATCGGCGATGCCTTCTGCAGCGTCGACCACGAGCAGCGCGAGTTCGGCTCGTTCGAGGGAGCGCAGCGTCATCAAGGCGCCGCCACGCTCGCCCGGTCCCTTCCGGCGGGCGATCTTGCGAATTCCCGCCGTGTCGACGAGCACGTAGTCTTCGCCGTCTCGAGAAATCGAGATATCGACGGCGTCTCGAGTCGTTCCCGGCGAGTCCGAGACGACCACCCGGTTCTCGCCCGCGAGTCGATTGGCAATCGAACTCTTGCCGACGTTAGGCCGACCGACGATGGCAATCCGAGTCGGCCTAGACTCCGAGGTGTCTTCCGGCGAGTCGGAGTCATCCGGCGCGAAATCGCTCGGCAGTGATTCCAGGACGCTCTCGAGAGCCGCAAACGCGCCGACGCCATGCTCGCCCGACACGGCGAAGGTGTGTTTGATGCCGAGACGGTAGAAATCGTTGAGGCGATCCTGGTGATGCTTCGGCTGGTCGATCTTGTTGACCAGTAGTCCGATCGCCTTGCCCGAACGGCGCAGTGTTGCCGCGATCGCTTCGTCCTCGGGGACGAGTCCGAGCTTGCCATCGACGATGAAGAGGATGACGTCGGCGCTGTCGACCGCGGATTGGGCCTGTGCCTGCACGGCCGTCTCGAGATTTTCGCCATGGCTCGAGGCGTCGAGACCCGCGGTGTCGACCAGCCATATCGCCCGACCTTCGACGTCGATCTTTTCAGCGATGCGGTCGCGCGTCAGCCCGGGCTGATCCGCGACGAGCGCTCGTCGGTAACCGGCGTAGCGGTTGAAGAGCGTCGACTTGCCGACATTCGGACGGCCGACGAGGGCCACCATCGGGAGTCGCTTGGAGATGCTCATGGCGGCGCAGGATAGCCATTCGGTCGAAAGACCGACGGGGAGCCTACTCTCCCTTCTCGCGATGGGCGGCAGCCGCTTTCGCGTTCGCTGCGAGGAAATCTTCGACGCGCGAAACGACAGCGTCGGGATCCGCGGGGTCATGCCAATGGACGTCGGGCAGCGGGCGAATCCAGGTGCGTTGCCGACGCGCAAACCGACGCGTATCCACCTTCATCGACTCGACGGCGTTGGCCAGGGTGTCGGCGCCATCGACGACGGGCTGGATATGGCGATATCCGATGGCCTGCATCGGTCGGAGATCGGCGCCATAGCCTCGCTCTCGAAGGTCCCTCACCTCGCGAAGCAAGCCGGCGGCGATCATGGCGTCCGCGCGGGTTTCGATTCGTTTGGTCAGGACTTCACGGCCAGGATCGATGGCGAGGTGCAGAACGCGAAAGGGGCGATCGCGGAAGCCGTGGGCCTCACGAACACTCGAGGCACGCTCTCCCGATTGTTGGAGGATCTCGAGGGCGCGCACGGTTCGCCGGACATCGTTGGGGTGAATGCGTCCGGCCGCTTCCGAATCAAGATCGGCCAGTCGACGATGCAATCGCGATGGGTCGCCCTCCTCCGCCGCGAGCGCCTGTTCTTTCTCGAGGTCTTCGCGCAGTCCAGGAATCACGTTTCCGGTTTCGATCAATCCCTCGAGAAAGGCGCGGATATAGAGGCCGGTTCCCCCGGTCAAGAACACGACGCGATCGCGCGCGTGGATGGCCGCCGCAGCCTCGCGAGCTTCTTTCGCAAAACGCCCGGCGCTATAGGCCTCATCGGGATTCGCGATATCGAAGAGGTGATGGGGCACGCGTGCGCGTTCTTCTTCGCTGGGCTTTGCCGTTCCGATGTCCATGAACCGGAAGACCTGCATCGAATCGGCGTTGACGATCTCGCCCTCGAAGCGTTCGGCGAGCAGGGCCGCGACCGAAGACTTCCCGGACGCGGTCGGGCCGGTCACGACCACCACCGGGGGCTGCGTGTCCGCGTTCTGCGCGTTCTTCGTGTTGTCGACTGTCGAGGTCTCGTTGCTCATGGGGCGGCGGAGGCTAGCGGCGTCGGAAGCGAAGTTCGAGATCCGCCTGCGAGATCAGGATCGCGACCGGGCGCCCGTGCGGACAGGTGGGTGCCCAGGGAATCGTATCCAGCCCCGCAAGGATCGCGTGTTGCTCCTCTTCCGGCAGATGGTCGCCAAATCGTCGCGCGCTGTGGCAGGCCAGCGTGGCAAAGAGTCGATCGAGTTTCGGTAGCCAGCGGATCGCGCTGGCGTCGGAATCATCGCCCCGCTCCAGCTCTTCCAGGGCCGAGGCCAATTCGGTCACGAGGCCCACGACATCCTGTCCTGCGAGTTCCGCGGGGATCGCGCGGACGAGTACCGTGCCATCGCCGAAACTCTCGATCTCGAAGCCGAGGCGCAGCGTGAGTTCGCTCGACTCCTCGATCGCCGCGAGTCCGGTGGGTGAGACGGCGACCGTTTCCGGCAGCAAGAGCCCCTGGCGTGCGACGCCCGCCTCGAGCCACGCCCTGCGCAACCCCTCGTAGAGAATGCGCTCATGGGCGGCATGTTGATCGACGACGATCAGGCCGTCTTCGCTTTCCGCTAGCAGGTAGCTGGCTCGCAGCTGGCCGATCAGGGGCAATTCGCCGAAGGACGGCACCGGGGGTCGAGCATCCCGGACGCTTTCCGTGTCCTCGTCTACGAGCTGCTCGGTCGGCTGGGCAATCCGGTCTGCCACGTATTCGGCCCCCCCTGCCCCGGATGCGAATACCCAGTCGTCCGTGGACGCCGGCGCGTTCGTTCGTCGATCCACGGGACTCCGCATTTCGCCGAGCCATTGTCGAGACGACATGGCCTTTCGCACGGCGTGCCGAATCGCGCGATGAATTGCCTGCGGATCGGAAAAACGAACTTCCCATTTTGCCGGATGGACGTTGACGTCGACATTTTCGGGCGCGACCTCGACGAACATCACGCCGATCGGAAAGCGTCCACGCGGAAGCAGATCTCGATAGGCCTCGATCAGCGCGTGGCGCAGCAGTCGATCGCGAACCGGCCGACCGTTCACGAAGAGATAGAGGGCCTGGCCATTGGCACGGGTGCGTTCGGGTGTCGAAATGAAGGCGTGAATGCGACAGGCCGGCGAGTGCTCATCGACTTCGAGGAGCGCCGCGGCATCGTCGTCGGAGAGAATGGCGGCGATGCGATCTCGTGGATCCTCGCAGGCTGGCCACACGATCGCCGGGCGGTCGTCGCGCTGTGCCTCGATGTGGATATCAGGCCGGACCATCGCCAACCTCCCGAGCCAGTCGACGACATGCCCCCATTCTGTTCCCGGCCGTTTCAGGAATTTGCGTCGCGCCGGAATCGACCCGAAAAGGTCAGCGACTTCGATTCGGGTTCCCGGTGGGCCGCCTGCCTCGCTCTCGCGCAGGATCTTGCCCCCGTCGCATTGAATCTCGAATCCGTGATCCGCCCCGTGCCGGCGGCTCAGAATCCGGAAACGGGAAACCGAGGCGATGGCCGGCAGCGCCTCGCCTCGAAATCCAAAGCTCGTGATTCGCATCAGGTCGGCGGCCTGGCTGAGTTTGCTCGTCGCGTGTCGCTGCAGCGCCATGGGCAGCTCGGCCGCCGACATGCCGGATCCATCGTCGGTGACCGCAATCAACGCCGATCCACCATCACGAATTTCCACGCGGATCTTTCGGGCGCCAGCGTCCAGGCTGTTTTCGACCAATTCCTTGACGACGGAAGCGGGTCGTTCGACGACCTCTCCCGCCGCAATCTGATCCACCAGCGCGTCCGAAAGCAGGCGAATTCGCCCCTTTTCGATCGAATCATTCATTGCATTACCCGCAGGGACTCATTCGATTCAAACCTCGCACCAGGACCCCTCTATACGAAATTGTGGTTGCCCAATCGAGCAGCCTCGGAGTAGAATGTCCTGATTGGTAGTCAAATTAACAGGCAAGTGCGCTAGACAAGCATTTGATTCGCAAAAGTCATTGACAAACGTCCGGAATCCCAATACTTCTGGATTGGTCACGATCTTACCTGGGGGCTTCGTGCCATGACAGTTCAGCATGCACCACTCGATACAGATAGCACTGGGCTCGGCGGGAGCGCCGGGCGCGGCGAAACCACAACAGGCGATGGAGCCATCGCCGATCGAGTCGCCGGTTCCGGTGGCGGCACCGGTCAGTTGATCGGGCGGCGTCGCAACGATCGAATCATCTCGGCGAGCGCATTGATGCAGGCCGTGGTCGATCAAGCGAGTGCGATCGCCCGTTCGAACGAAGCGGTCTTGTTGCTAGGCCCGAGCGGCAGTGGGCGAAAGCATGTCGCGCGCGCCATTCATCAATGGAGCGCACGCGCCGCAGGGCCGCTCGTCGAATTGAGCGTTTTCGGAATGGCTGAAGCGATTCAGCTGCGAGAACTCTTTGGTGACGGAACCTCCACCTCGGGTGCTGCCGGAGGCGCCTTTGGTCGTGCCGAAGGCGGTTCGCTCGCGATCGAAGGCGCAGAGTTCCTGAGTCCTGCCTCGCTTGCGCGACTCGGCACAGCCATTCGTGAGGCGACTGGGTCCGCGACGCGAGCTCGCGTCCTGGCAACCGTCTCGACGACGACTGCGGCGGATCTTTCCGTTCTACCCGGCCAGCGCATCCAGATCGCTCCCCTCGCCGATCGAACCGAGGACATTCTTCCCTTGGCGGCCCATTTCCTGGCCGAGTTTGCTCTGGCCGATTCGGTCGAGATCGTCGGGTTCAGCGTCGACGCGCGGCGCTGGCTGATCGAAGAACCCTGGACCGGAAACGTTCGCGAGCTGCGCGAGCGCATTCGTCAGGCCATTCGATTGGCTGGTCGTGGAGCCATCTCGGCCGAGGCGCTCATGCTCTCGACCGAAGGCGACGAGGTGCCCTCGTTCAAGGATGCCAAGCGCGCCTTCGAAACCCGATACGTCGAAGGGCTGCTTCGCCGCTGCTCGGGCAATATCAGCCGAGCCGCGCGAATGGCCAAGAAGGACCGCAAGGACTTCTACGACGTGATTCGACGTACTGGTGTCGATCCAGGTCAGTTCCGCGGCTAGTCCCGCCGAACAGCTGCCCGACGCGTTCCGAGCGTGTTAGTCGGAATCGTTCAGGTTTGTGCGACCGATGATTTGGCCGCCAACCTCGCCGCGGCCGAAAAGGGCATCCTCGAAGCCGCGGAGCGGGGTGCGAGTTTCATCACCCTTCCGGAAAATTTCGCCTTCATGCGTCGCGAAGGAAATCCCTTTCCCTGTGCGCAGGAAGACGATGGCGAAATCCTGCGATTCCTGTCGGAGTGCGCTCGCCGACATCGGGTCTGGCTACTCGGCGGGTCGGTTCCCGAGGCGATCCACGGCGATCCGCGGGTCTACAACACCAGCGTGATGATCTCTCCGGAAGGCCTCGAGACTGCCCGGTATCGGAAGATCCATCTCTTCGATGTCACGCTGGGCCCAGATGGCGAAGACAGCTATCGCGAATCGACGCATTTCAAGCCGGGCGAAGAGATCGTGACGGCGCAGACGCCCTTCGGCGTCGTGGGCATGTCGATCTGTTATGACCTGCGTTTTCCGGAGCTGTATCGCGCCTTCATCGAGCGCGATGCTCGCTGGATCATGGTTCCCAGCGCTTTCGCGCGAGAGACCGGGAAGGACCACTGGGAGGTCCTGCTACGCGCTCGCGCGATCGAAAGTCAATGCTTCGTCGTTGCCCCGGCTCAATGCGGCCGGCACAGTGCGGACCGAGCCAGCTATGGGCGTTCGATGATCATCGATCCATGGGGGTTGGTCTTGGCGCAGGCCGGCGACGAGCCCTGCGTTCTGGTTGCCGAATGTCGAGAGGAGGATCTGGCGCGGGTTCGTCGATCGATCCCCGCGCTGGAGCATCGCCGCCTCCCCTGGTCAACGTCGCGCTAGAGCGCCTCAGAGCCCCGTCAGCCGTCTCAAGGCGACTGCCGAGTATGCCGATATCCATGAACGGTTGCGTTCGAGAGCTGCCCGTGTGCCGGATCTCCACGTTCTGTGGTCCTCGAGGCTCGCTGGAAGGATTGATTGGGATGGATGAAGGCGACTCGACACTTTGCGGTCGGTTGGAGATCCTGAACGGTGGCTTCGAAGGCATGACCTACGAACTCGCGACCGAGGAAGTCGTGATCGGCCGCAACCCGACGACCGACATCACTCTGCTCGACGAAGGGATCAGTCGAGAACATGCGTTGATTCTCTTCGACGACGAAGCGCCCGGATACATCATCGAAGATCTGCAGTCGACCAACGGAACCAAGGTCAACGGCAAACGCGTGCGTTCGGCGTGTCTGGCCGAGGGCGATGAGATCCAGATCGGCGAGACCCTCTTCCGATTCGCCCTGATCAAGTAGGTCCCCCCACTCTTCGTTCGGTTGCGCACCCCCCCGCCCGGCCCGATAGCGTACGATCGCTATCAGAGGCGGGCGACCCAAGCCTTGCTCTAGCGTCGCCGGCGGCGGCGAGGGGGGATCCATGGATTCAAAGATTTGCACTCGCCGTGATCGCTGGCCCATCGAATCGATGTTGCAGGGGGCCGCTACGACGAGATCTTTTCGCCCGACTTCGTCGAGACGAAGGCGAAGACGATGGGCGCCAGTCGCGCCGCGGGTCTCGCGACCGAACTCAGCCTGAAGTAACAGAACTCTCTACAGAAAAGATCCGCAACCGGTCTGGCGGGCGCCCGACCGAGGCGGTGGCTGAGCGGCGACACTCGTTCCGTTCGTGGATGAGTGCCGCCTGGAGCCAAGCTGCTAGAAGAGCGTGTAGATGAACGGGGCTGCGGCAGTTCCGCCGAGCAGCACCAGCAAGCCCAGACCGAGGATCGCGATCACGATCGGGGCAAGCCACCATTTCTTGTTCTCTTTGAGAAAGTCGGTGAACTCGCCGGCAAGACTGGTGCGGTCGCCGGATGCCTGTGCGGCAAAATCATTCTTCGAGGTGTCGTCGTCAGCCATCTATGAATCTCCAAGGGAAGCGTCTGCTTCCCGGGTTGTTCTTGTGCGATACGGATAGGACGCTGCAATACGCAGCGCCTTCCTAGAATTGACGGAAATAGCTCTCTTTGCCCCGTCGTGGCCGCGGGTCCTTCCAGTAGGTCGTCGCGTCAGGATCAAATCTGCGATCGAGCCGGTCGTATCCGGTCAGTCGAAAGAAGAGCCCGACGGGTGTGATCATGCCGAAGAAGAGAAAGCCCATGATGAGATACGAGAGCACGAAGCCGATCGGATAAGCGAGAACCGTCAGCCCGAGATAGATGGGTAGATTCGCGCGAGGTGCCACGGCGGAAAACAGCGCGGAAAGCCCGGCCAGGCCTGCGAACACATAGGTGACGGGGTGGCGTGCAGCTCCTAGACCAAAGCCAAAAATCAGCCACTCCCACCAGGCGAGCACAGCCAGGAAGGAAAATCCAAACAAGGCGATGATTCCGAATTGTCGGAGTACCCGATCGTCGGGTTGCCAGTCTATCTCGATCATTTTACTCATCGTTCTCGTCATCCCTCGGCAGTGTTTGCTGCCTTCGTCCTGGTGTTGATCCTGTGGAATTAGTCGAGTGCAAATTCTTTCAGGTACGCTTCGACGTCGATTTCCTTGGCATTGGGCTGGTCTTGCTTCAAGATGATGAAGTTCTCCAGCACCAACGCGTCCATGTTCGTGTTCATGAAACACCGGAAGGCATCTTCTGGCGTGTTCACGATCGGCTCTCCGCGCACGTTGAAGCTCGTGTTGATGACGACTGGACTGCCGGT
>CAWLAJ010000192.1:0-8195 GCA_963854795.1 Deltaproteobacteria bacterium UBA4427
AGGCATTCGAATAATCCGTCACGTGGAGATCGCCGCCCGTGAGTCGATGCACCAGATAGCTGTCGAGGGTGCCCCAGGCGAGTTCGCCGGCGGCGGCGCGGCGGCGGCCATTCTCGACCGTGGCGAGAGCCGCTTCGAGTTTCGACACCGCAGCGATCGCCGGGGCGAGATGCCCGGCCGCTTGTAGCTCGGCCGCGCGCTCGGTCCCTCGAAGATCGCTCCAGAGAATCATCGGGCCGATCGGCTCGCCGGTCGAGCGATCCCAGAGGACGACACTCGATCGCTGAGCGGCGATGCCGACAGCGGCAAGGTCCGTAGTACTTCGGCCCGCGACGGAGAGCGCGCTAGCGACCGTATCTTCGACCTGCTTCCAGACTTCGCGCGGATCCTGCTCGACACGGCCCGGGGCCGGATGGTGCGATTGGATTCGCGCGATCCCCTTGCCATGAACACGGCCGTCGAGGTCGACGACGAGCGCGCGTGCGCTCGTCGAACCGACGTCGAGTCCGAGGATCAATTCAGTCATCGGGAATGAGATTACCCGGATTCATCAATCCGTGCGGGTCGATGGCCTTCTTGAGGGTTCGCAGGAGGGTGACGCCACTCTCGCCGAGATCAAAGCTGAGATAATTTTTTCGAAGTCGCCCGGAGCCGTGATGATGAGCGACGCCGCCACCGTGTCGGGCGGTGGCCTCCATCACGCGCCGCCAGCAATCGAGGTAGGTGGCCTCCATGTCGGCCGTATCCTCGTGGCGGGCGACGAACGTGAAGTAGAGGTTGATGCCCGTTCGATAGACGTGCGAGCTATGCGCCGAAGCGATCAGGATCGCGTCGAGTTCGCGAAGGCTGGCGGTGGCGTCTTGATAGATCGCCTCGATCCTGGTCCAGGACGCGGAGATCTCGATCGTGTCGACGACCAGGTTTCGTTCGAAGAGCTGTTGCCAGGAGGGAACGTGGTTGCGGCTCTCCATCCAATGGGGGCCGACCGTGTCGGGGGCTGCTTCGAGTCCGAAGCCTCTGGCAATCTCGTCGATCGCTTTGAGTTCCGCCTGGACACGCGAGGCCGGTCCTTCGTGAACCATCAGCAAGAGCCCGCGATCGTTCGCAGTCGAAGCCGTCAGATCGGAGAAATTTCGACCGACCTCCGAGGCATCGTATTGTCGCATCACGGGCGGCAGCCAATCGGATTGGACGATGCTGCGCTGTGCTTCGAGACCCGCTGAAAAAGAGGGGGTGTAGTAGGTGCTGTAGGCGCGTTCCTCGGGTTGTCGCCGAAGGGCGAGCGTGACGCCCGTGACGATCCCCATGATTCCTTCGGCGCCCAACAAGACGTGGCGAAGATCGGGTCCTGCGGCTGCGCGCGGGGCCTTGCCGAGGACCACGAGTTCGCCATTGGGCAGGACCGCTTCGATCGAGTAGACGATGTCCTCGATATTGCCGTAGGCGGTCGAGAACTGACCCGCCGCGCGGGTCGAGATCCAACCGCCCACCGTGCTGATCGCAATCGATTGGGGCCAATGGCCGATCGTAAGGCCATGCTCGGCGACGGCTTCTTCGGCTTCGAGCCCCTGCATTCCGGCGTCGAAGGAGGCAAGGAGATTGGTCTCGTCGATTTCGCGAACGCGATTCATCTTCGAGAGGTCGACCAGGATCACGCTCGGGTCCGGACGGATGCCACCGCAGACACCCGATCCGAGGCCGAAAGGCACGACGGGGGTTTTGGATTCGCTGGCGATTCGCATGATCGCCTGGACTTCGGTCGTGGACTCGGGTCGTACGACCACGCCGGGCCGCGCGAGATCTTCTCCGCGAAAGTCCTGGAGGTGGCTGACGACCCAATAGTCGAAGCGCCGCTCGTCGAGGACTTCGTCGCTCGTGTGAACCTTGGCATCGCCGATTTCCTTGCGGAGTGATTCGATGATTTCGGGTTTCATCGTTCTTCCTTCCTTCGCGCGAGTTCGAAGAGTGCGTTGTTTTCTTCGTGACGATTTCGACAAGCTGCGACTTCAGCAAGCCGGGTCGTTTCATTCCAACCGAGTCTCTTTGCCATTTCGATCGATGCCGGTTCGAGCGTCGACAGGCCTGCGTCGAGATCGAAGAAGGCTCGTGCAGCACGCCGCATCCAATAGTCCTCGAGTCGAAGTGCGCCCTCACGATAGACGGCCTGGCGAACCTCGGCGGCAACGTCTCCACCGTCGGCCTTCACGTCCGCGGCTTCAGAGCCATAGAGGTCGCCGAGTCGATCGACCGGGCGAATACCGGCCTTCAAGGCATCGTCGATTTCGGGCGCCGCAACGTCGCCGCCGGCCAGGGGTTGATCGCTCGCGCCGGATTCATCGACGGATCGTCCGAGCAATTCGACGACGGTATCGGCGACGCGTTCGACCATGCGACGATAGGCGGTGAGTTTTCCGCCGGCGATCGACAGGATGCCGCCCGGTCCAGTCCAGACTTCATCGCGGCGCGAGATTTCCGACGGACTCTTTCCAGCCTGGGTCACCAGGGGTCGGACGCCGGTCCAGGAAGAAATGACGTCGCGGGTTTCGAGCCGATCCGTACAGAAGGATCGCGACGCCGCGTCGAGGAGATAGTCGGCGTCTTCGACTTCGATCTCCGGCCAGTACTTCAGTTTCGGATAGAACGTGTCCGTGGTTCCGAGGTAGATCACATCGCCGCGAGGCACGGCGAAGACCGGTCGCTTGTCGGCTGCGCTCATCAAGATCGTGCGCGAGAGCGGAAGTCGCTCGCGGGGCAGAACGAGATGGACTCCCTTCGTCAACGTGAGTCGCGGCTCTTCATCCTTGGTTTCGAGGGCGCGAATCGCGTCGACCCACGGCCCGGCGGCATTCACGATGACCCGTCCGCGCACTAGGGCGCCGAGGGATTCGCCCTCGAGTGCGCTCTCACAATGGACGCCCACGGCGCGTTCACCTTCCAGCTCGATCTTCGTGACCGGCGCGTAGGTCAGAATCTGTGCGCCGTCGTCGGCGGCGCTGCGCGCGTTGGCCAGTGTGAGGCGAGCATCATCGGTTAGGAATTCGAAGTAGACGACAGCTCCCGTCGTGCCGGGTTTGGCCGCGACCGGCTCGCGCGAGGCCAGATCACTGCCGTTCCAGATTTCGTGACGCTCGTTCGGCGGGACCTTGCCCAGCTTCTCGAAGGCCCACATCGCCGCGCGGAATTTCGCCATGCCCGCGACGGAACGCGTCGGCAGCAGAAAGGGCGTGAAGCGCGTGAGGTGAGGTGCGATGCATCGCAGGATCTGCCGTTCGGTCGAGGCTTCGCGAACGAGCGAGACATCGCCCTGGGCCAGATAGCGAAGACCCCCATGGATCATCTTCGAACTTCGGCTGCTGGTTCCGGCGGCAAGGTCCTGCGCCTCGAGCAGAGCGACACGAAGACCACGGGCCGCAGCGGCGCGCGCCAATCCGGCACCCGTGATCCCGCCGCCGATCACGATCAGATCGAAGCGCTCTTCTTCGAGCGCGCGAAAGGCCGCTGCGCGGTCGCGAAAATCGAGATCGATCGGGCGGCGGGCGGGGCGTGGTGAAGGTGGCGATACAGAGGTCGGAGTCGTGGAATCGGCTGTCATGACGAGAAATACCATACACTCATTGAAAGTGAATCAGTCATGATCTTTACTCATCAACTGATGATCCCGCGACCGACGAATCGGCCCGCGATCGCCCGGGTCGGCGACTTCCGAGAGGAGCACAGTGTGCAGCTTCAACTGAGACAACTACAGCATTTCGAGTCGCTCTACCGGCTCCGGAGTTTCGTGCAGGCGGCGCGCGAACACACGCTCACGCAATCCGCTCTCAGTCGGAGCCTGCAGAAACTCGAAAGTGAGCTCGGCGAGCGACTCTTCGATCGCACCACGCACGCGGTCGAGCCAACGGCGGCCGCCGACGCCTTGATCCAGCGCGCCCGCGACGTGATCGACAGCATGCTGGCTTTCGAGGAAGAGGCCCAGCAATTGCGCGGTGGAGCGGCCGGTCATGTGCGCGTCGGGACCGGGCCCTATCCGGCGCAACCACTGCTCACCGGTGCGATTTCGTCGCTCTCGGGCAAGCATCATGGAATTCAGGTGAGCGTCGTTGCCGGGCTTGCGCGCGATCTGCTGACCGCGCTGCTCCGTCGCGACCTCGACTTCGTCGTCTGTGACATGAGCAAATACGAAGACTCGCCGGCCGCCGAGGACATCGAAGTCATCGAATTGCCGCGCGAGCCGCTGGTGTTGGTCTTGTCGGCCGACCATCCATTTCTGGAAGACCCGATCGATCTGGCCGAGCTCGCCGCCTATCCCTGGGCGATGCCCACGCCGGCCCCGATTCAAGCTCGCGATCTGCCTCGCCCCTTCGCCGAGGCCCTGGCGTCGGGACGCTTTCCCTTCTACCGACTCGAGACGACGGCGGCTTGTCTCGAATTGGTGAAGGCAGGACGGGCGATTACGATGGTGCCGCGATCTCTTGGGCGCGAAGTCTGCAGGGATGGGTCGCTGGTCTTTCGCGAAACACCGGCCAACCTGCGTACGAATGACGGGATTCACCTGATTCGTCAGCGCTCGAAGTCGCCGTCGACACGGCTCCTGATCGAGGAGATTGTGGACGCCGCAGCGAAACTCGCCGACGCTTCCGCAAACCGATCGCGAGGCCGCCTTGACTCGAATTGAAATCCGCCCCGAACGTTCATCAGATCACCCGCGCGTGGACGAGATCCAGCGAGCCGCCTTCGGACAGAAGGAAGAAGCCGAGCTGGTGACCGCCCTGCGTGAGCGCGCAGATCCCATCCTCTCGCTCGTGGCTGAAATTCCGGCGGTGCGCTCGACCGATGTTTCCGCGCTGGCTGCCGCCAACGTCGCAGGCCATGTTTTTTTCTCGCCGGTGACTCTCGAAGGCCCAGGAGATCCACCGCCACTCGCGGGGCTCGCTCCGCTCGCCGTCGACGCCCACGTCCAGACCACGGGCATCGGGTCGGCCCTCGTACGCGCGGGGCTGCGCGATTGTCTTTCGTTGGGTTGGCAGGCCGTCTTCCTGCTCGGCAATCCCGCCTACTATTCGCGCTTTGGTTTCAGTCTCGCCGCCCCTCAGGGTTTTCGATACGAAAGCGAAGCCTTCGATGGGGGCTTTCAAATGATCGAACTCGTACCGGGCGCGCTCACTGGATGTAGTGGATGGATTCGCTACCACACGGCCTTCTCGGAGATGTGAAAGAGGGCGTTGTCATCCGTCATGAACAGTGAAGAGTTTTCGATTCGAGACTATCAGGCCGGCGATCGTGACGGTGTCGTCGCACTCTGGCGAGAGGCTTTCGCAGGCGATCCTCCGCGTAACGAGCGGAATGCGGTCATTGATCGCAAGGAGCATGCTCGCGATGGACTCTTCTTCGTCGGCGTCCTGGCAAACCGGGTCGTTGAAACCGTGCTCGCAGGCTTCGATGGCATTCGCGGCTGGATCTATCACCTGGCGGTCTTGCCCGAGTTTCGCCGGCGTGGGTTGGCGGACCGGATGATGGATCATGTCGAAGCGGAACTACGCACACGGGATTGTCCCAAGATCAATCTACAGGTGAGGACCTCGAATGCGGAGGTGGCTGCGTTCTACGAGCGTCGCGGATATGCGATCGATCAGCTGATCTCCTTCGGCAAGACATTGGGCGGCGACGCGGATTCGAGCGTGGACTAACGCCGACGGGGTTCGGCCGGGGACGAGGGAGTATTCGACCATGCAGATCATTGCCATTGGCGGAGGAGGCTTCTCGGAAGGAACCGAACCGGGACTCGATCGCTATGTCCTCGAACAGTCCCGCCGCGCGACGCCACGAATCGGATTCATCGGGACCGCCAGCGGGGACTCGGAAAGCTATCTCCTGAAGTTCTACGCCCGCTTCGCCAAGCTCGATTGTCGACCCGGACACCTTCCGCTCTTTCGCCGGACACCGGACCTCGAATCGTGGATCCTCGGTCAGGACATCCTCTACGTCGGCGGTGGGAATACGAAGAGCATGCTGAGTGTCTGGAAGGACTGGGAATTGCCGGCTCTGGCGCGGCGCGCGGCGGAGGCGGGTACGGTTCTCGCTGGAATCAGTGCGGGCGCGATTTGCTGGTTTGATTGGGGCGTGACGGATTCGCGATCCAATCGGCTCGAACCGATGGCCTGTCTCGGCTTCATTGCGGGAAGTTGTTGTCCGCACTATTCGGGCGAGGCACAGCGCCGGCCGAGCTATGAGGCAATGGTCGAGCGCGATGAGATTCCCGCTGGATACGCGATCGATGATGGAGCGGCTCTACATTTCGACAACGGATTGGTGAAATGCGTGGTGGCCGGACGCTCGGGAGCCAACGTCTACCGGGTTGCCAAGGTGGGATCCGAGACGCGCTCCGTACTCCTCGACGGAGCTCGCCGGGTCGACGTTCATTCGACCGTGGATGAATGAAGCGGGTCGGGGTCGCTGCTTTCAACAGGGGCCGAAGCCTCGCGCGCCGCTGAGGAGACACGATTGATTCGAGGAAGCTGTCTTTGCGGTGCGGTCCGCTTCGAGGTTGTGCGCTTCGTCGGCCCCTTCGAGCTCTGTCATTGCAGTCGCTGCCGGAAGGCATCGGGCTCGGCCTTCGCCGCGATGATCGGTGTCGACGCCGCGGATTTTCATGGATCTCGGGCTCCGAAGAGGTCGTTTCTTTCGCGGCGCCCGTGATCGAACATCTGCCCGGATACGCAAGCGCGTTCTGTCGACATTGTGGAACGCCGATGCCCAACTTCGAAGCCGACGATCGTTGGTTCGAAGTTGCAGCCGGTGTGCTCGACGAGGATCCCGGATTGAGGCCGGACCGACATATCTTCATCGACTACAAGAGTGCCTGGCATGACATCACCGATGAGCTTCCGCAATCGACCAAACGAGATGTGATTCGCATGCGCATTGCGGAAATGAAGAAGGCGTCGACGAGCGAACTTCCATTGGCGGCAGGGCGAGACGAAGGGAAGGATTAGTGGAATCCAGCTTGAACGGCCTCTCGTTCGCACTTCTCTTGACGTCGCCATACGTGCTGCGGTTTCGCGATTGGCGGCGCCCCTTCGCGGTCATCTGCTATTTCGCGTTCTTCGTCACCCTCGAGATGATCGCCTCGAACTACTTCTTGCCCAAAGACGCGTTCGGGTCCGCCTTCTCATGGCTTTGCCTGGGCCTGACTGTTCCTGTCCTGATCGCTGCTTTTGTCGTTCGACGCCTCGAGAACCGACAAGACGAAATCCCAGACCGTTAGCCCGCGGGCAGTCCCGCATTCAAGCTTGCGATGTCACCTAGCAGGGCGAAGGGTTCTCGGCGTCAGATGATCCGCCATCAGAACTAGCAATCGCGATGTACAAAGTGTCCGCGATCGATAGGTCCTCTGGTATGATGGAATGGTCGGTTGCCAGGGACCCGAGACACGTTGAGGTGATTGATGCGACTTCGCCTGCTTGCTTTCGTACCTCCCGCGACGGCCATCACCGTGGCCCTGCTGATCTCGGCCTCCACGCTGGTTTCGGCCCTCGAAGCGAGCCTTACGCCGGTCGTGATTCCGACGATTCCCATTGAGCGCTTCGAGTCGCAATGCGAGATCCTGGTTCGAAGGATCGCGGCGCTGTCGCGATCGGCCACGAGCTGCAATGAGGATCTGCATTGTCTGGGCTCGCCGATCTTGTGTCCGGTCGCGATGGATGCGAAAGACGAGCGAGATTACCAGGCGCTGCTCAAGCAGCATCGCGAACATTGCGGGGTTCCGTATTCGCCTTTGGACCCCATCGCCACCTCCTCTCCCGAGGCGGCGCTTCGCTCCTTCGAGAGTTCTCTCGAGACGCTCGACGGAAACGCGAACGCCTGTCGCTCGACAGTCGACTGGCTGAGGTCGGCAGAGAAGGCGGGCCCGGCGGAGCCGTCGACCTTCGTTTTCTAGCCCTGTTCGAATTCGGAGAAGGCGCGTCGCGACGAGTCTTGGGTCAGGCTCCTAGCGGAGCGAGACGGTGCCGTTCGAGGTCCGAAGCCGGATCGGTGTTCCGCCCGATCCGATTCGACCTCGCACGCGGCCGTCGGTGTCGCGGGTCTGGTCGATCAATTCGAGATCGTTTCGGATATGCCCGTTGTCGACCAGGATGTCGACATCGGCGTTCGTTGTTTCGGGCAGATCGAGAACGATGCGGCCATTGCTCGTCGTGAGC
>CAWLAJ010000193.1:0-8190 GCA_963854795.1 Deltaproteobacteria bacterium UBA4427
GTTCCGGGAACGCAACAAGATTCTTTCGGGCGCTTCTGGGCCTTTCGAGTCGCAAACCTGGCTCCGGACACCGAATTCCAGCTCGACCTCCATCGAAGCGCGAGGTCGGGCGCGTCGAGTGATCGACCCTGCGATAGCTGGACGCTCAGCACCTTCCCCGCGCCAGACTCTCGCCCGGAACATCTACGTGTCGCATCCTTTACCTGTGCGGGTGGCCCTTGTCTGCCGATACCCCCGTGCTCTTCGCGCCGTGGAAGTCCGCCGCCTATCGGCGGCGACTCTTCGATCTGATGATCGCGCAAGAGCCCGACTTCGTGATCGCCAACGGAGACCACGTCTACTTCGATCTTCCGGCGATCGCTCGCCTTCGCGAGAACCCGATCGTGAACGCGCTGTCCGGATTGATCCGTGGAATGAGCGCGATCTTCGACCCTTCGCTGACCGTTCTGGATTCAGCGAACGAAATTGCACTCACGACGGTCGGCGATGATCAGATCGCTTCGATCTACGGCGTGCGCTTTCGCTCGACGCCGATCTTCTTCATCACCGATGATCACGACTATTTCGACAACGACGATGCAACGCTCGAACGTGTGACGTTTCCGCCCGATCCATTCCATCGCTCACCGCGTGATTCCCTACAGAAGCTCTACTTTCCGGAATTCATCGTCGAGCACGATCCGGACCCCGCCTTTCCCGGTCTCTCGACCCAGCAGGGTGTTCGCCTCTCGAGTCACTTCGGCGAAATCCGATTCGGAGATCTCTTCTCGGGACTCCTATACGACTGCGGCGGCTATCTCAGCCTGGGCGCCCAAGCCCGACTCTTTCCGGAAGTCGTCGAAAACTGGCTGGTCGATCGCACACGCATCGAAGACACGCGACATCTCGTGCATTTCCCATCTCATCCTCTCGGTTGGACGGCCGGAAAATGGCGTGAGTGGTATCGTGATCTCCTGCTGAGCGATGGCTCTCTGGTCGAAGCGGTCCTACGCGATGAAGACGGGAATAAATATATGTGGCAAGAAGGATGGTGGAATCAGCACCAACGCCTGGTGCAGGCAATCGCCTCGCAGTCCAATCGTAAACCAATCATGGTTTCGGGCGACCTTCACGCGCTGGGCGCAACGCGGATCGAGCGAAGCGGCAACCTCGACCTGACCCACAATCCGATCCATTCAGTTCTCTCGGGCCCGGTTGGAGTGGGTGACGCGGGTTGGCCATCGGCGGCGAGAGGCGTCCAATCGAGAAATCCCGCCGACCTCGTTTGTACCGATCTGCTCAGCCTCGAGGAAAGCAACGGATTTACGATCTTCGAATTCGATCGGGAACACGATGAGTTCCAATTGTTCCGGGCACCCACAGAAGGCTCGAAACCGGAACGTCTGAAGGTCGAAATCGCAACTCGATTCAACGTCGCATGAATTTGGGCGACTTCGAATTCGACCAGCAGTACGAGTCGCGAAATGTGGGGCCGAAAGGGGGCCACCAGCCTCCGACTCGCCGGATGCCGGAATGCCGCCGATTCGCGAGTATCTACGGGTGAGCTGGCTGCTATCGAATCGAATCTCTGCCGCGGTCGTGGGCTTGGCGATGCTCATTTTCGTCGCGGCGTTCCTGGGCCTCCGTAGCTCGGATGGTGCGGTGAAAGCCCGAGAGCATGAGGCGCGACTCGACGAGGCGAGATCGGGAAAACTCCGACCGGAAACCGCGACTTTCGAGGTCGAGATCGTGATCGCCGAGCGGACGTCTTCCACGGAAATTCTCGAACTCAGCGGGGTACTCGAACCCGTCCGCGCGACCTGGGTCGCCGCCGAGATCGCCGGAAGAATCGTCGAAGTGCCGGTTCAAGAATTTTCCTCCATCGCCGCCGATGGACTCCTGGTTCGCCTCGATTCTGCGCTCCCCGAAGCAGAGTTGATCCGCTCGCGGGCCTCGCACCGACTCGCCAAGGACGAACTCGAACGACAGCAAAGGCTTGGAAGGAGTTCGGTCGCCAGCGAGGCTGAACTCGATCGGGCTCGTGCCGAGGAACGGCGAAGTTATGCCGCACTCCTCGAAGCCCGAACGCGTCTCGATCATACCCGGATTCGGGCGCCCTTCGACGGCTTGATCAACTCTCTCGAGCTGGATCCAGGAGCCTATGTCCAACCCGGAACACCGATCGCGGAAATTCTCGACGTCAGCGCGATCGAAATCACTGTTCTGGTTGGCGATCGCCAGGTCGGCGCGCTCCGCCCAAATGCCGTGGCTCGCGTTCGCGTCGACCCGCTCGGCAACGAGCGCTTCGAGGGACGCATCGTCCGGGTCGCAGGAGCGCCCAGGGATCGCGGTCAGCGCTATCCGGTCGTCGTCGAACTCGACAATTCGCAAGGTCGATTCCTGCCGGGCATGCTTGCGACTCTCGAACTCGTAGTCGGCGCCTCGAAGGCCATCCGAGTGCCATCGCGCGCGATCGTGCACGAATTCCAGCTCGACTATGTCTTTGTTCTCGATGACGAAGACTCGTCTCGGCGCGTGCGCGTCGCGACTCGACCCGTTCCCTTTCGCCCCGACCAGGTCGAGATTCGGGACGGATTGTCGGACGGGGATCGAATCGTCGTGACCGGCATCTCCAAGCTACACGACGGCATGCGTGTACTCGTCCGATGACACTCCCCGAGTTCAGTGTTCGTCAGATGGTGTTGGTGAACGTCCTCTTCGTCGTCTGCCTGGTCGGGGGGTGGAACGCACTCCAGCTCACGGAAGTCGAGTATTACCATGATGTCACGCTGAACGAGGTCATCATCGCCACGCGCTGGGACGGCGCATCGGCGGAAGAGATCGAGCGCCTCGTCACGACGACGATCGAAGAGAAACTTCGCACCGTCAATGACGTCGATGAGATGCGATCGTCGTCCCAATCGAATGTTTCGATGATTGCGATCGACTTCGACGAGACACTCAATCAGACTGAATACGAATCCGCGGTGAACGATGTCCGCGGAGCCCTCGATCAAGTCCAGGATCTACCCCTCGACGCGGAAGAGCCCGTACTTCGGGAAATCATTACGGCCGAGGTCAACCCGGTCGTCTTCATTGCGGTTTCCGATGTTGGCGAAGTCGGCGAACTCGCCATCCGCGACCTGGCACAGGAAATCGAGTCTCGAATACGCGACCTCCCCGGCGTTTCGAGCGTCGAGATCCGTGGCCTACAAGAACGCGAAGTCA
The DNA here is from genome assembly GCA_963854795.1 of Deltaproteobacteria bacterium UBA4427. GTDB lineage: Bacteria > Myxococcota_A > UBA9160 > UBA9160 > UBA4427 > UBA4427. The sequence continues at coordinate 3,208 of CAWLAJ010000193.1, forward strand.
GAGTGTTGATCGACAGGAAACGAGCCGGTCTCTATGGGCTGACGGTCAGCGATATCGCCGAGCGTATTCGGCGACAGAACCAGAACCTGCCGGCGGGCACTTTCCGGGACAGCTCAGGCGAAGCAACGCTGCGGGCCCTCGGTGACTACTCCTCGGTCGAGGAAATCCTGGACACAGTCATTTCCGAAGAGGAGTCGGGCTCGCGAATTCGACTGCGTGATGTCGCCCGCGTCGAACGCGGCCTCGAGAAGCCTATTTTCGAGACTCGCTACATGGGGCGACCTGCATCGATCATTTCCGTTGGCAAGAAGGACAAGACCGACGTACGCGAATTGGTAGCCCGAGTCGACACTTTTCTAAAGGAGTTCGGACCGCTGGTTCCCGATGGGATCGAGGTCACCAAGACGCTTGACACGTCCGAGTTCGTGACCCCTCGAATCGCCGTCCTGCTGAACAACCTCGCGACCGGAATGGTATTCGTGATGGCGCTGCTCTGGTTTACGATCGGCTTCCGCAATTCGCTACTCACGATCATCGCGATCCCCTTCAGTTTTCTGACCGCGATCCTGTTCTTCCCGATCCTCGATATCAGCATCAACTCCAATACCCTGGTCGGGATGCTGCTCGTCTCCGGGATGCTGGTCGACGACGCCATCATCGTACTCGAGAACATCTACCGGCGAATCGAGGAAGGCGAAGAACTGCGCAGCGCGGTGGTGAACGGTGCAAACGAGGTCCTCTGGCCCGTGGTCACCGCAGTGCTCACGACCATTGCCGCCTTCGCACCACTTCTGCTGATCGGGGGGACCGGCGGGAAGTTCATATCGGTGCTTCCGAAATGCGTCGTCGTCTGTCTAATCGCATCGCTCTTCGAATGTCTCGTGATTCTTCCCGCACACTATCTCGATTTCGGCAGTCGTACCGGAACGCGCGTGCGACACTCTGGTACGACACCCTTGCAGCGCATCCTTTCCTTCTTCAAGGGCCTCCGAACCGGTATGGATCGCGGCTTCGAACTCTTGAGAGGCCTCTACCTACGAGCACTACAACCCGTCCTCACGAATCGCGCAGCGTTCTCAATCCTCTTCGTCTCTCTGCTCTTCGCGACCTTTGCGGGAAGCCAACATCTCCAGGTCGAACTCTTCCCCGGCGAGTTCTCGACGCTCGATGTCAATCTCGAGACACCCCCGAGCTTCAGTCTCGATCGGACCTCGGCTATGACCGAAATGATCGAGGAGCGAATCCTCGCCATGCCCAAAGAGGACATTCAAGACTTCAATACCGTTGTCGGGATGTCCGTCGATCTCAACTACGACCGGATCGTCGCCCCGAACCTCGCACTCACGACCATTGCGATCCCTCAATCGAACCGAAATCAAATGGAACCCGAGCGGGTCTTGCAGCGAGTCCGTGACAACCTCGCGGAATTCGCAGCCCTCCACCCCGACGACGTCGTAAGCCTGCGCGTCGAATCCCAGCGCAACGGACCACCCGTCGGTCGGCCCGTTGAAGTTCGCGTGCAGAGCGAAGACTTCGCCATCAACAAGACCATCGCGGACGAACTCAAGGTCTACCTCGCTACGATTCCCGGTGTCTCCGGGATCGATGACAACTTGAAAGAGGGCCCCAGGGAGATCAGGCTTCGAATCGATGACGAAAGAGCCGGACCCTTCGGACTCACATTCGAAGATCTCGCCCACGCCCTTCGAGCGGCCAACAACGGCGTCGTGACGTCGAGTTTTCGATCACCGACTGCCGTCGAAGATGATGACATCCGCGTGCTCCTCGAGCCGGAACAGCGCGATCGCATCCTCGATCTTCTCGAGATCGAGGTCCGATCGAAGGACGGCCGTTTGATTCGCCTCTCCGATGTTGCCGAACTCGAAACCTCTAAGGGTTATCTCGCCTACCGACGAGTCGACGGCAAGAGGTCGGTCACGGTCTTCGCGGATGTCGATGATGATCTCGCGACCAGCATCTCGGTCGGGCGCAACCTCGAAGCCCGATTTGCCGACATCCGCGCTCGCTATCCACAAGTCGACCTCATCTATGGCGGCGAGTATCTGGAGACGAACGAGGCCCTCGCCAATACACTCGCCGCCTTTCCGGTCGCCCTGCTCGCCATCTACATGCTCCTCGCCACGCTCTTCAGAAGCTACCTGCAACCCTTCATCGTCTTGACGTCAGTGCCTATCGGGTTCGCGGGAATTGTCTTTGGGATTGGCGCGCTCGATTACAACGTCAGCTTCAGTCTTCTCTATGCGTCCGTTGGACTGACCGGCGTGGTCGTGAATGACGCACTGGTCTTGGTGGACTTCATCAATCGCGCGCGAAGGAATGGCATGCCTATGCTCGAAGCCGTCGCCCAGGCCGGCGCCCAACGTCTTCGCCCGGTCATCCTGACGACGATGACGACCGTCGCCGCCCTTCTTCCGATGGCCTTCGGTCTATTGGGCTCGTCGAAGAGTTACGGACCCTTCGCCGCCGCGATCGTCTTCGGGCTGCTCTTTGCCATGTTCGGAACACTCTTCGTCATCCCGCTCAGCTACGCCATTCTCTCCAATCTGGATGAGCGGGGTAGCCGGCTTGCCGACGCGCTGCGAAGCCGCCGTGCGTCTTCGCAGGCAAGCAAGAGTCTCCCCGCCTGAAGCACGAATCTCGATTCTCATTCCACGGAGACTCCGCTGACCACTCTCGATTTCGCCATCGTCGCGGGTTATCTCGTCATCACACTGGGCTGGGGAGCCTGGCATGCACGCAGCGCCGCGGCGAGTACCGTTTCGTTTTTCGCCGCCGGAAGAGCGCTGCCTTGGTGGTTGGCAGGCACATCGATCGTAGCGACGACGTTCGCAGCGGATACGCCGCTGGCGATCGCCGGTCTCGTCGCGACCGAGGGCGTCGCCGGAAACTGGTTCTGGTGGGCCGATGTCCTTCCGGTCGTGATCGGCACGTTCATGGTCAGCCACCTGTGGCGACGAAGCCGGGTCCTGACCGACAACGAAATCACGGAAATTCGCTACGGCGGGCGCCCCGCTGCCGGTCTCCGGCTCTTTCGAGCGCTCTATTTCGGAGTCTTGCGAAATGCCATCGTCATGGGTTGGGTCAATCTCGCGATGCTGAAAGTCCTCTCCCTCGCGCTCGGTCTCGGCGAGAACGAAAGCGGCATGATCCTCGCCGGACTCTTCCTCTTGACCGTCGGCTATACGCTTCTGGCCGGCCTGTTAGGCGTCGTCCTCACAGACTTTCTCCAATTCGGTCTCGCACTCCTGGGATCGATCGTGCTGGCGATCTTCGCTGTCTCGGACGTAGGTGGGCTCACGCCACTCATCGATCGCCTGAGCGAGCAGAGTCATCGGCTCGCGCTGGTCCCTTCCCTCGCTGATGGCGAGGCCTTCTGGGCATTTCTGGCCTATGTCGGCGTCAAGAGTTGGTCGAGCGGCAACACGGAAGGCAGCGGCTATATCGCGCAGCGCATTCTGGCGACGAAGAGCGAACGCGACGCTCGCCTCGCATCACTCTGGTATGCGATCGCGCATTTCGCTCTTCGGCCATGGCCCTGGATCCTCGTCGGACTCGTTGCACTCGTGCGCTTCCCGGGAATCGAAGATCCCGAAGCCGGATATGTCATGGTCATGCTCGACGTCTTGCCCAATGGCGTTCGCGGGATGCTCCTGGCCGCGATGCTGGCCGCCTTCATGTCGACCATCGACACCCAACTCAATTGGGGTGCCTCCTATCTGACACACGACGTCTACTCTCGATTCATCAAGCCATCCGCCTCTCAGAAGGAGTTGATCTGGGTCGCTCGTGGCGCAGTTATTTTCCTGGCCCTGATCGGCGTCGCGGCGACGCTCGGAATGGATTCGGTCGTCGGCGCCTGGAAACTCCTCGCGACGATCGGTGCCGGCGCCGGGTTGATCGGCCTGCTTCGCTGGCTCTGGTGGCGAATCAATGCTTGGAGTGAGATCGCCGTCATGACGGCTTCACTGCTCGGCGCGAACGTCGTTGCGATCTGGACGGAGATCGCCTTTCCGTTCTCGCTCGTCGTGGTCGTGGTCTTCTCCGTTCCCGTAGCCTTGCTCGTCACCTGGCTGACTCCGGCAGAAGCCCCTGCGACCCTGCTCGCCTTCTATGAGCGCGTCCGACCCTCTGGTGCCTGGGCACCCGTTGCTCGAAACAGTGAGATTCCGCTCGAGCGAATCGGACTCCAGCCCTGGCTCGACGTCGGCGCGGGCACACTCGGTATCTACGCAGCCATCGCCGGGACAGGATGGCTTCTCTTCGGCGAGATCGTGCAAGGGCTCCTCGCCGGCGCGGTTGCGGTTGGACTCCTCTTCTTGTCGATTCGCCGCGCGTCGACCGAAGAGCCACCGGAGAGCGATTAGATCCACAGCGCTCGATCCCGCGACCGCCAAGGGGGTGACCGGGTGGTTGCAGGACCGCCCGCCAATGGGCTTCACTTGGGAATTCGCCGCCCTCTAACCCGGGTGTGGCCCCATCTGGAGTCGATCGTGCCGATACTCGATGCCACTCATGACCAAATGCACCCCGTCGAAGACGAATCCGCCTGGAGCGAGTCGTATTATTTCAACGGTTATGACCCGGATGCCGACGTCGGAATCTATACCCGAATCGGAATTCGACCTAACGAAGGAACGATCGACGTCACGCTCGCCAGCTGGCAGCCCGACAATCAGATCGCTTTCGTTCAAGCAACGCGCGAGCAAAGGGAAATGTGCGAGTCGCCGCTCGAAGTCGGTGGCGTTCGATATGTGTGTCGCGACGAGGGAAAGCTTTGGCACCTGACAGCCGACAGCGAAGCCGTCCTGTTCGATCTCGAAACGCGAGACCGTCGCAAGATCCCCTTCTCTCTCGATCTCGAATTCGAAGCACTGATTCCGATGATCGGGGTCGACGGACAGGGAACGCAGGCGGCCGGAGCGAGTGCTTCGACCAGTCAATCAACGGGCAAGGGACATCTCG
>CAWLAJ010000194.1:0-8162 GCA_963854795.1 Deltaproteobacteria bacterium UBA4427
AGTGCAGGTTCTGCTCTCGGATTCGCCAGCCGAAGTTTTAACTTCTCTCGTCGGTTGGCTGGCCTCCGACGTTTCTGCTGAATTCAAACTCGCGCGCGGCGGAGCTGCCTCGATGGCGACCTTCGCGTCCCACCTCCCGCCGCCCGACATCCTTCTCCTGAAGTCGACCCTTCTCATCTGAAATCCCGATTCTTCTAGCGCGCGCTTCCAGCGAAGAACCTCTCGTTCCTCGTTAGGCGCGGAGCATTCCCCTTGTTGCCGATCAGGCCAGGGGAAGAGCTGGACATTGGGAGATGGAAAAATGAGTTTCAGAATTGCGCGGGCGATGTCACTCGGTCTCGCCTGGCTCGTGATGTTTTGGGTTGCCGCCGTCGCCTCAGGCGATCAAATTGCTGTCGCGCCGGGCGCGCAGGGTTCGAGTCGGCACGGTCCGGCTGCAGTCTTCCCGCCGACGCCGCTCAGTCTCGATTGGTGTCTGAGACGCGCGCGCGAAGCGAATCCGGGCCTGGCCAGGTTGGCCGCTTCCGCTGAAGCCGCCTGGCACCGGATCGAGTCCGCGGGCGCGCTCGAGGATCCAAGGTTCGCCTACGAGGCGAGCAATATTCCGACGGGGGATTTCGACTTTCGATCGACGCCTCTGTCGGGCCATCAATTGGGGCTTCGGCAGAAGCTCCCGATGCTGAGCCTGCTTTCGAATCGCGAAGAGGCCGCTCGAATCGGCGCGCGCATTTCACGTTTGCTCGTCGCGGACGAGCAGGTCTGGCTCGCGGGCGCGGTCGAATCGGCATGGGCCGAGTTGGGGTTCGCACAGCAATCGCGCAGGCTCACGGAACGCAATATCCGTCTCCTGCGTCAGCTGACCGAGATTGCCGAGGTGAAATATCGGGTCGGCAAGGGTCTCCAGCAGGACGTATTGCGATCTCAAGTCGAGCTGACCGTTCTCCTTCAAGAAAGGCTTCGTCGCGACGCCGCGGTCGCGAAATCAGAGGCTCAGCTGATCGAGATTCTGGATCTCCCGGCCGATGTGGTTCTTCCCGAAGTCGACACTCTGGAATTGGCGAGCGACCCCCCGCCGTTGGCTCCCCTGCTCGCGGCCCTGGACAGTCGGAGTGCGGGTCTGCTCGCGGCACGCGAAAAGATCGATGAAGCCCGAACGCGAGTTCGCGTGGCCGAACTCGAAGGCTATCCGGACTTCGAATTCGGTCTCGGCTACCGCATCCGCAACAGTGTTTCCGGCGATCCCGTCGATGGGTCCGATTTCTTTTCTGCGGGCATCACCCTGCGGCTTCCGATCAACCGCTCGAAATGGCGATCCCGAGTCGCCGAGCGGCGGGCGCTGGTCAGGCACGCCGAAGCCACCCTGAGAGCGGATCGAGCCGCGCTCTCTGCGCGAACCCGAGTTGCACATGCCGAGGTCGTCCGCGCATCGGCGGAGGAAGCGCTCATGGAGACCGGCCTCGTTCCGCAGGCGCGCCAATCCTTCGCGTCGAGTCGTTCGGGTTACGAAGTCGGTCGCATTGATTTCCTGAGCCTGCTCGACAGTCAAGTCCGACTGCTCGACGCAGAACTTCGCCTGGCTCGTGCTCGTGCGGACAAACGCCGTGCCTTCGCCGCACTCGAGTCGGCGACCGGGGAGAAGCTCCGATGAATCGCAATCAACTCTTGATCTGGATCGTCGTCCTTCCACTCGCTGTGACCGTGGGTTGGTGGGGGCGAACGCTGTTTTCGAATCCCGACGGTGCAGTCGACATGCCTGCGATGGCGCGCGCGGATGGGCTCTGTCCGAATGGGGCTGCTGCCCTGTATTGGAAGGCGCCGATGGATCCGAATTATGTACGAGACGAACCCGGACTGTCCCCGATGGGGATGGAACTCGTTCCGCATTGTCCGAGAGGGGGCGGGGGCGCCGACGCTGTCGAAGGTCAAGTCCTGATCGATTCGCCAACCGTTCAGAATATCGGTGTTCGAACGATGAAGGTCGAACGGCGCGATCTGGCGCGATCGGTCCGGGCCGTCGGTCGTGTTGCCTACGACGAACGCCGCGTGGTTCACGTCCATACCAAGGTTCAGGGCTGGGTCGAAAAACTCTTGATCGATTTCGTCGGCCAGAAGGTCGAGCGCGGCGAGCCTCTGCTCGAGATCTACTCGCCCGAGCTCGTTGCGACTCAAGAAGAGCTGCTTCTCGCCGCGCGCTATCGCGAGGACACCGAGGCCAGTCCCTTCGACGATGTGCGAGGGGGAGGCGAGTCTCTGCTCGAGACGACCAAGCGTCGACTTGCTCTCTGGGACATTCCAGAACGTGACATCGAACGATTGATCGAGACCGGCGAAGTCCAACGCACGCTGACGCTCTACGCGCCGGCCGAGGGTGTCGTGACTCGGCTCGGTGTTCGTTCGGGGATGGAGGTCCAACCGAATTTGAACCTCTATACGATCGCAGATCTTTCCAGGGTCTGGGTTCTCGCGAACGTCTATGAGTACGAGCTTCCCTGGCTCGAAGTCGGTCAGACCTCGAGCGTCGAGCTCGGCTACTTGCCGGGCGGTCCCATGGAGGGGCAGCTCACCTATATCGCCCCCTTCCTCGATCCGAATACGCGAACGGCCGAAGTCCGGCTCGAACTCGACAACTCCGCAGGGCTACTCAAGCCGGAGATGTTCGGAAACATGGTGATCGAGGCCGCACCGCGCCCCAATGTGCTCGCGATTCCGACCGAGGCCGTCATCCGGTCCGGTCGCCGAACGATCGCAGTCGTTTCGCTAGGCGAGGGTCGATTCGAGCCGCGCGATGTCGAGCTCGGACTCGATTCGGGTGATGGTTGGCACGAAGTGCGATCGGGCCTCGCCGACGGCGACGAAATCGTGGTGTCCAGCCAATTCCTGATCGATAGCGAGAGCAATCTTCGCGAGGCAATGAAGAAGTTGCTTGCCGCCGGGCAGGCCGCGTCGCCGCCCTCCGCCGATGCGTCCGGGCATTCGATGCCTTCGACGCCCTCGACGGACGGGAGGTAGTCGAGATGCTCCAGAAAACGATCGAGCTCTCGGCGCGAAACCCGTTTCTGGTCGGGTGTTTGATTGTCGTGCTCCTCGGCTGGGGGGGCTATGCGGTCGTCCACATGCCGCTCGACGCGATTCCCGATCTCTCCGACGTTCAGGTCATCGTTCTTACGGAAGTTCCGGGACAAGCGCCGCAGGTCGTCGAAGATCAGGTTACGTATCCGCTCTCGACGGCGATGCTCGCGGTACCCTTCGCCAAAGTCGTGCGCGGCGACTCGTTCTTTGGTCTTTCCTTCGTCTACGTGATCTTTGAGGATGGAACGGATCTCTATTGGGCCAGGAGTCGAGTGCTCGAGGCGCTCAATTTCATTTCGAATCGTCTGCCGCCCGGCATCACGCCGACAATCGGGCCGGACGCGACGGGGGTCGGCTGGATCTACGAGTACGCGCTCGTCGATCGAACGGGGCGCCACGATCTCGCCGAACTCCGATCGCTCCAGGACTGGCATCTTCGCTACGAACTTCAAGTCGTGGATGGCGTTTCGGAAGTGGCCAGCGTCGGAGGTCACGTTCGCCAGTACCAGATCGAAGTCGATCCGAACAAACTCGCGGCCTACGGACTCTCGCTTGCGAATGTGCGATACGCCATCGAACGCAGCAACAGTGATATTGGCGGCGGCATCGTCGAGCAGGCAGAAACCGAATTCATGGTTCGCGGTCGCGGATATGTCCAGTCGACAGCCGATCTCGAAAAAGTTGCGATTGGAGCCGGTGAGTCCGGAACTCCAATTCTGCTGCGAAACGTCGCGACCGTTTCTCTCGGTCCCGAGTTGCGTCGGGGTCTGACCGACCTCGATGGCGAAGGGGAGGTGGCCGCTGGCGTGGTCATCATGCGATCCGGCGAAAATGCGCTCGAGACGATTCGCAAGGTCAAGGAAAAGCTCGCCGAGCTTGCTCGGAATCTGCCCGAGGGCGTCGAGATCGTCACCGTCTACGACCGCGCACCGCTGATCGAGCGGGCGATCGACAATTTGCGTAGCAAATTAATTCAGCAAGCCCTGATCGTGGCCGTGATCTGCTTTCTCTTTCTCGGTCATTTCCGCAGCTCGCTGGTTGCGATTCTCCTTCTGCCATTGGGATTCCTCTTCTCCTTCATCGTGATGTTCCATCAAGGCATCAACGCGAACATCATGTCGCTCGGTGGAATCGCCATCGCTATCGGGACGATGATCGACGCCGGGATCGTGATGGTCGAGAACGCGCACAAACATCTCGAGCGCGAAGACGAGAAGAGGGGCGGAGGAGGCGAGAAACGCTCCCGTCGCGAGATCCTGATCGAAGCCGCCGTCGAGGTCGGGCCTTCGCTCTTCTTCTCGCTGCTCATCATTACCGTTTCCTTTCTTCCGATCTTCGCGCTCGAAGGTCAGGCCGGGAGGCTCTTCAAACCTCTCGCCTTTACCAAGACCTACGCGATGGCGGGCGCCGCCTTGCTCTCACTCACGGTCGTTCCCGTATTGATGATTGCGCTGGTGCGCGGAAAGATTCCGGCCGAGAGCGCCAACCCTTTGAATCGTATGGTGTTAGGCCTCTATCGGCCGATCCTGGGGCGGGCGCTGCGACATCGCTTCCTGGTCGTGCTGCTCGGTCTCGGTCTGCTCGGGGCCAGCTTCTACCCGATCAGTCGCATCGGCCAGGAGTTCATGCCGCCACTCGACGAGGGCGATCTGCTCTACATGCCGACGACGCTGCCCGGACTTTCGATTTCGAAGGCGCGAGAAATTCTGCAACAGACGGACCGCCTCATCGCAACCCTGCCTGAAGTCGAGCGCGTTTTCGGAAAGGTCGGGCGCGCCGAGACGGCGACGGACCCGGCTCCGCTTTCGATGTTGGAAACGACGATTACCTTGAAGCCGCGGGAAGAATGGCGCCCGGGTATGACGACCGAGAAGATCATTCGCGAACTCGATGCGATGATTCAATTTCCGGGATTGCTGAATGTCTGGACGATGCCGATTCGCACGCGCATCGACATGCTGTCGACCGGAATCAAGACGCCGGTCGGGATCAAGGTTTCCGGGCCGGATCTTGCTGTGCTCGAAAATCTGGGGCGGCAGATCGAGTCGATACTCCGCGACGTGCCCGGAACGGCGAGTGTCATTTCACAGCGCGTGGTCGGCGGAAACTATCTCGATTTCAATATCGATCGCGACTTGATCGCTCGCTATGGACTCACGGTCGGCGATGTCCAGGATGTAATTCAAACGGCAATCGGTGGCGTCAACATCAGTGAAACCGTCGAGGGGCTCGAGCGTTATCCGATCAATCTTCGCTACAGCCGTGAACTTCGAGGCGACATCGCATCGCTCCGTCGCGTCCTGGTATCGACACCCTCCGGAGCCAAAGTCCCTCTCGAACAGCTTGCCACGCTCAGCTTCGAGAAGGGACCGCCGTCGATCAAGACCGAAAACGGCAGGCCGAACGCCTTGATTTTCATCGATCTCGAGGGGATCGACATCGGGACCTACGTTCGGACAGCACGTGTCGCGGTCGAGGAAAACGTTCGACTGCCGGCCGGATATGGCGTGAAGTGGAGCGGTCAATACGAATATCTGGAACGCGCGTCTCAACGTCTGGCTTTGATCGCCCCGGTTACGCTCGGCATCATCTTCGTTCTTCTCTACTTGAGTTGTCGACGGCTCTCGGACGCGCTGCTGGTCTTCGCGACACTCCCCTTCGCCCTGGTCGGCGGCGTCTTCTTGATCTGGTGGCTCGACTATGAAACGAGCGTTGCCGTGTACGCCGGATTCCTGGCGCTCGCGGGCCTGACTGCGGAGACGGGCGTAATCATGCTGCTCTTCTTGAATCAGGCGCGCGACCGTGCCCTCGAGGCCGGTCGACTCGAGACGCTTCAAGATCTCTGGCGCGCGACCATCGAGGGCGCGACCCTTCGCGCACGACCTCTACTGATGACGGTTGCCTCGGATGTGATCGGGTTACTACCCATCATGTGGGGCGCGGGCACGGGCTCAGAAACGATGCGGCGAATCGCTGCGCCCATGGTCGGCGGCGTCTTGTCCGCAACCGTGGTCACACTCGTTCTCTTGCCGGTGCTCTTCGCACTCGTCCACGGTCGTCGGCTTCCAGACGCTTCCGACTCTTCGCAACAAGCCGGAAGCGAGCCCGCCTAACCGCCGTCGCCAGGTTCCTCGGAAGCCGGCGGCGTCGTATCCTCGAGGTCGTCGCGGAAGCCTTCGGGCAGCGAGACCTTCTGGCGCCCACCTTTCTTGCCCCGCGGCAGGCGCATCGCCCGCGGCGGGAAGAGAAGATCGGGATCGCCCTCCGCGAGAACGGAATCCAGCTCTTCGAGTGAATCAATGCGAATCAGCTTGTCCCGCATTTTCGTGCTGCCGGGAAAACCCTTCGTGTACCAGGTCGCGTGTTTGCGAAAGGAGCGGATTCCGATTCGGGTTCCCGTCCATTCGCAGAGCAGTCGGGCATGCTCACGCATGGTCTCCATGACTTCGCCGAACGTAGGAGGATTCTCGGGCTGTTTTCCCGCAAAGACCGCTGCGAGATCCCGGAAGAGCCACGGGCGTCCGAGGCAACCCCTGCCCACGACGACGCCGTCGCAGCCCGTCGAGCGCATCATGCGAAGGGCATCCCAGGCCTCCCAGATATCGCCGTTGCCAAATACCGGGATCGTCCGGACGGCCTGCTTGAGTTCACCGATCGCATTCCAATCCGCGACGCCCGCGTAGAGCTGTGCCGCGGTTCTGGCATGAAGGGAAACGGCGCGGCAGCCTTCGGCTTCCGCGATTCGGCCGGCTTCCTTGAAAGTCATCCAGTCGTCGTCGATGCCCATGCGAAATTTGATCGTGACCGGAATTTCGCCGGCCGCGCGAACAGCGGCGCGGACGATCGCCTCGAGCAGTTTCGGTTTGGCGGGAATCGCTGCGCCTCCCCCGCGGCGGGTGACCTTTCGAACCGGGCAGCCGAAATTCATGTCGAGATGATCCACGCGATCTTCGTCGACCAAAAGGCGCACGGCCTCCCCGACGTAATGGGGGTCGATCCCGTAGAGCTGCAGGCTGCGCGGACTTTCGTCGGGCGCGAACTCCGAGAGTCGCAACGTCTTTTCGTTTCGTTCGACGAGTGCGCGAGCCGTAATCATTTCCGAGACGTAGAGCCCGGCTCCGAAGCTTCGACAGAGACGTCGAAAGGGCGCATTGGTGATTCCCGCCATCGGGGCCAATACGACCGGGGGCTCGAAGAGAATCGGTCCGATCGACACAGGCGCGAATTCGCCGGGCGCAGCGGGCGCGACGTCACGATTGATCGGGCTGACGTAGATCGGATCCATGGCCCGGTTAGATACCAGATTTTGCGTCGCGGGGCGTGCTGGAAGGCGCGGCCGCCCGGGCGGCTGGTTTCCCTGCCGGGGCGTTCAAGCCCGCGCTCGACCGAGTTCCTCGTACTCCAGTTCCTGGATGATCTGCTCGCCACCGCCTTCGGAGGTTTCGGGATCGAGTCGGATGCCGGTCGCATCGGCTACGCGGTTGATTCCATCGAAGCTCGCGACGATCGAGGCGGCCTGCGCAGTCGCGGATTCGCCGAGTTCTCGCACGCAGGCCTCTCGCGCTTTCGCGACGTCGCCTTCCGAGTCGAGGATCGCTTCCAGGTAGCGCCGAAGGAGTCCCCCATGATCGATCCCTCCGTCTTCGCTGGCGGCGTTTCCGGTCGCGATCCGGATGTCGATTTCGGTGTTGCTGTCCTTGCCGCTCGCACGGAGCAGGTTCGCGTGGGAGATCGTTCAGTAGAAGCAATCGTTCCAGGCGGAGGTCGAGCAAGAGAGTAGTTCGACCTGGCTGCGATTGAGCCCGCCCGCACTGACGGGACCATGCGTCGTGTAGTTGGGAAGGAAGGCGCTGAAGAAATCGCGAACGGCTTCGGGAACCGCGGTGAGGCAGCGGCCGACATTGAAGACGAATCCCGCGGTCTCTGCGATCTGGGTGTACATCATCTCGAGCAGACCTTCGGCCTGCTCGATCTCGACCATGGGAACCCAGGCGCGGTCGATCTTGGTACCGGTTTCGACCTGACGATGCGGCTCGCCATCCTGCGCTTCGGGGAAGGGCCGCTGCGGAATCGAGAGCGCGCGGGAGAGAGTG
>CAWLAJ010000195.1:0-8122 GCA_963854795.1 Deltaproteobacteria bacterium UBA4427
GGCCGGACCCGACGGCGGAGACGCGGGACGGCTGCTTTCGCGGGTGTTGGTTTGCGGCCCTGAACTCGATCGGCCCTCATCGCGCCGAATGGTGATTCCAGGATCGCGTTTGTCCGGGCGACGCGAGCGGGTCTCGAACGCATCGGCGATATCGAGAGCAATGTCGACCGTCGACGATTTGGCGGAGATCAGGATTGCCCCGACCTGACTGCTCTCGACCCCCCCACGGCGACAGACATGGGAAAGAAGACGACTCGGCGAAGCCCCCGTTCGCTCGCCCCAGCTGACGACGAAGCGCGCGAAGCCACCGGCATCCCGAGTTCCAGACGCGCGACGAGGGGCGCCCTTGCCATTGCCCTTCTGTTGTCCCGCAGCAAAGCTGTCGCGCCGCGCATCGGCCTGTCCGCCGCGGCGCTTCGAACGATCATTCGCGAAGGGATCGAGGCCAACCACGTTCATCGGCTCGCGCGGCGGCTTGGCCCTGGCCATTTCGAGAAGTGTCGCGATGACGTGGGTCGGATCGCGTTCTTCGATCAATTGTTTCGCATACATGATCTGTGTTTCGGTCGGTGTGTCCTCGGCGAGACGCGCGTGCATCTCTCGGCGTGCATGTTTCTGCAGCGCCTTTTGTACTTTGTCTGGCTGCGGGACAGGCTGCCAGGAGACTTCGATACGGGCGACCTGGAGCATCCGCACGACGCGGCGGGAATCCGGCCCCGCCACCAGGAGAACGCTGCGTCCGGTTCGGCCCGCTCGGCCCGTCCGGCCGCTGCGATGGATATAGGCTTCGGACGTTCGAGGCGGATCGATGTGCACGACAGTCGAAATATCCGGAACGTCGATTCCTCGCGCAGCGACGTCGGTCGACACGAGAATGTTGAAGGTCCCGTTCTTGAAGGCTGCAAGCGTTCGTGTGCGCTGGGCTTGAGCCAATTCCCCACTAAAAGGAGCGGCTCCGAAACCATCGCTGGCGAGTTTTTCGGCGAGGTCCGTCGCATCGACCCGACGATTCACGAAGAGCAGACAGCGCGAGTCTCCCGCCAGGAGGAGTACGTTCACGAGGGCCGCATATGTCTCGTGCCGGCGAATCGAATAGGCAATGTGCTGGATGTCGGCGTTCGCGACTCCCAATCGAGTCCCCTCGACGGTGAGGACATTTCGCTGATATTGATCCGCCAGATGGACGACGGCGCGCGGAAAGGTCGCCGACATGAGATGACTGGCGCGGGATTTCGGCAATTGTTCGAGAATCCCCTCGAGCTCTTCGCGAAATCCCATGTCGAGCATCTGATCCGCTTCATCGAGAATGACGTGGTCGATCGAGTCACAATTGATCGCGCGGTTGCGCATGTGATCGAGTAGTCGACCCGGTGTTCCAACGATCAGGGCGGGTCCGCGAGCCAAGGCCCGGCGCTCCATCAGGATCGACGTTCCCCCCGTGACAACCTGGACCGAAAGTCCCTTCAGGTTTGCATACAACCATTGCAACTCATTCTGGACCTGCGCGGCGAGTTCGCGAGTGGGCACGACCACGAGCGCGGTGGGGCGCGCTGCAGAACCTCGCGGCTTGCTAGGCAAACCCGTTTTCTTCGCAGATTTATTCTTGTCGCTCGACCGCTTCGGGCCTTCCATGAAATGGGCTGCCAGGGCGATGCCGATGGCCACGGTCTTTCCAGAACCGGTCTGCGAAGAAATGCGCAGATCCCGCCCCTGGGATTCAGCTTCGACGACGGCCTTTTGAACCGCGGTCAATTCCGTAAAGCCGCGCGCAACGAGTGCAGCGGAAATCGGCGCCGGCAGGCCCGCGAATGGATCTAGTTCAGTCGTCATCAAAATCTTGCTCGGTGGTATCGCGAGAAGCAGGCGGCGTGAGAAGAGAAACTCCATCCCCGCTCACCGATCTCGCACGTTGTTGCACCCTGTCGCCCTGTGATCGGAAGACAGATCGTCCGCCGCAAAGTGCAGCCCGCTCGTGGCCATGTAGGAAGCGTAGACAGTGCTTGAGAGTCGCCGGGATCGAGGATCGCCGGCGGCGCGCACCTTAGCACACTGTTTGGAAACATCCGCCGAAAGGGTCGTTTAGAGCCGTAGGCGGCCGGTTACTGCTTTCATGCTGCCGGTTCGAGCCGAGAAGTCGATCGTAGGCTGGGATGATCGAATCTTGCAAGCTACGCATCTTCGGTCGCAGCCTTGCGCTCTTCGAGTTCTTCCCAGCGCCGGGTGAGCTGCGCCGTTTCCTCTTCAGCCCGTTCGAGGTCGCCGCGAAGGGTGGCGATTCGCTGCCCGGCTCCCTGATAGAGTTCAGGATCCGCAAGCGCCGATTGAATCGAGACGACACGCGCCTCCGCCTCCTCGATCGTCTCGAAGAGCCCATCGAGTTCGCGACGCTCCGCACGGGTCAAAGCACGAACCGACCCGTCTCCGGAGGAGGTCGGCGAGGATCTGCCCGAAGTGCCGCGTCGAGCCTGAACGCTCGTCGACGATCGGCCTTCGAGGTTCTCGGCATTCTCGCGACGAAGACCGAGCGCGTCCCGACGCGCCCGATAATCCGAATAGCCACCGAGGTGAAGCTCGAGCCGACCCCCTTCCTCGAAGGCGAGAATCGAGGTGGCGACGCGATCGAGCATCCAGCGGTCGTGGCTGACGAGGATCACGCTGCCACCGAAATCGAGCAACATGGATTCGAGCGCGCTCAGGGTCGCGACATCGAGGTCGTTGGTCGGTTCATCGAGCAATAGAAGATTGCATTTTTGCGCCAACAACTTTGCCAGACATACGCGGGCCCGCTCGCCACCCGATAGTTCACTCACACGAAGTCGCTGCTGGGGTCGACGGAAGAGAAAGCGTTCGAGATAGCTGCCTACCGAAAGTTGCTCGGAACCCACGACGATTTCGTTCGCGTCCCCGACGGCTGCTTCGCGCAGGGTCATCGAATCGTCCAGCCCCGAACGAGTCTGGTCGAGATATCCGATCTTCGTATTACTCCCGACGACGATCGAACCCCCAGCCGGGCTGAGTTCGCCCAAGAGTGCGAGCAGCAGACTGGTCTTGCCGGCTCCGTTCGGTCCGACGACGCCAATTCGTTCGCCAGGCCGAAGGGCCAGATCGAGGCCATCGATCAGCCGGCGTCCCTCGCGCTCGACAACCAGGTCTTTGCATTCGAGAATCGACTTTCCAAGACGCTCCGATTGCAACCGCAGATCAGCCAACTGCTGCTCTCGTGGGGACGCCGTCGCGAGCGCCGCTTCGGCGCGCGCGGTGCGCGCCTTCTGTTTCGTGCCGCGCGCCTTCGGTGCCCTTCGCAGCCATTCGACCTCACGCCGCAAGAAATTCTGACGATTCTTTTCCGTTCTTTCCGCGTGGGCCTCCCGATCGGCCTTGGCGAGCAGATAGCGGCCATAGCCTCCCTCGTAGCCATCGACTCGACCGTCATGGATTTCGAGCGTCCGAGTCGTGACCGCATCCAGCAGGCCCCGATCGTGACTGATGACGAGCAGCGCGCCCCGCCAACGGTCGCGCAGAAAGTCCTCGAGCCATTCGATCGTCTCGATATCGAGATGATTCGTCGGTTCATCGAGGATCGCGAGATCGGGCGCTCCCACGAGCAATCGCGCCAACGCGACCCGCCGCGCCTCACCGCCCGAAAGAGTGTCGACGCTTCGCAGCGGATCTTGAATTCCGAGATGACTGATCGTCGACTCGGCCTCGTGCGCGCGATTCCAGCCTCCTTGACGCTCGAGCGATTCGCCGACCAACGCCTGCTCGCTTGCGAGTCGCGTCTGTGCATCGGAGTCACTCGCTCGACCGAGGGCTTCGGTCAGCTCGTCGAAACGCCGCTTCGTTGCGTTCCAATCCGTCAGCCGATCCAGTACGACGTCTCGAATGGTTCGTCCTTCTGGAAAGCGGGGCTCTTGCGGCAGATAGTCGACGGTCGAACCCCGTCGGCGCGCGATCGAGCCGCCATCCGACTCTTCGAGTCCAGCGAGCACGCGTCCGAGCGTGCTCTTGCCCGCGCCATTATTCCCGACGAGACCGACCTTCTCGCCCCGCCGAATCGTCAGGCTGACCTCTTCGAAGAGCCGTCGATCGGCGACGATCTTGCGCAGCGCTTTGGCGTCCAGAACGGGCATGGTTGGGGACTGTCGCGCAACTCGCCGCCATCGGCTCCCTCGAAAGATCGTGCACGAACACGTCGCGACTGACGAACGCGCGAAGAACCGACCCTCCCCGCGTCTCGATCGGACTCGAGAACGTCGGGAAGGGCGCTACATCATGTCGATGGTCCTGCGATCGACGAGATCAGGCCTCGGCTCGGGGCGAATGGGGCGTTCCAGGCGATGATGTCGGTGTCGATCGAAACGCTCGTGCTGGGGGCGTCTCTCCGGTCGATCCGCGGGTTCGAGATCGCCGCGCGGCTCGATGCCGCGAAGATCGCTGCGTGGAGCCCTCCAGCTTCGATCCAGCGAGCGCAGTAGATCTCGCTCGGGAACCCGTCGCAGCGAAGTCGCGCGGAGTGGACCCCGCTCGCGATCGCGGTGACCCCTGACGCGCACGCGGTCTCCAACCTGGACCTTATCCGCCCTCGAACCGTCATCCATTCGAAATCGCAATCCGCCAACCTCGAGCGCGCCGTCCGCCGTCAGTGTCACATAGCCTTCGATATCGACGCGCGAATCGATCCCCGAGGTGATCGGCGATTTCGACGCGCCGTGAACCTCGAATCGCCTTGCGTCGTCATTCCAACGTCCCTCGACCAGGAACCGCCCCTCCGCCGCGAGCGCGGCCACGAGATCGACGCTTCCATTCGCAGCGGGAACGAGCAGGACTTCGCCGATTCGCAGACGATCGCGATCATCCTCGGTCGGCTCTCCACGCACGAGATCCCGGCCATCGTCTTTCGCCCAATCCACGCGCGAAGCGATCAGCCGACCATCGGGTCCTCGCAAGCCGCTGACGCTCACGCGCTTTCCGATCTCGAGTTCCACCAGGACTTCGCTCGCCAACGGACGAAGCTCCAGTCGCTCGCCCATGACTTCGAAGAAGTTCTCGCCGATCTCGGTAATGGGACCCGAGAGGTCGTGTTGAACATCGATCGCCACAGCATGAATTCCATCCGATTCTCGACGCGTCGAAACCTGAACGACCTGACCGACGGCGAGTTCGCTGACATCCATCGCTCGATCATCGACCGTGACCGTGACGTCGTCCTCGTAGAACACTCGCTGACCATTGACGCAGAGGCTGCCGAAACCGGTCACCGTGCCGAAGATTCCGGAACCACCGATCCCGTCTTCATCGCCACCGGATCCGGGCACGATCCCCGAGCCACCGATGCCGTCTGCGCCCTCTTCGTTCTGCGCGACGGTCTCGATCGGATCCGGCATCCAGGACTCGACGGGGCAAACGGCAAGCGCCGAGTGAACGGGAATCACCAGAATCGCGACGATGAGAAGGGCGAGCTGCCAGCGGCCTCGCCGAGCCGCAATTCGTTCAATCCGCATCGCCATCTCCTTCTGCCCCACCCGTCGCGGTCCCGCCGGAGTCGGAACCGCTCGCCTCTCCCTCGCCGGCCGGTGCGTCGTACAGATAGACGCCGAAGGTAATTCGGCGCCGGGTGTCCGTCGGTTCTTCGTCGCTCTCGTCCGCGGACCGCTTCAGTTCACGCGCGCGGTCGTTCACGCGCACGAGCACTTCCTGTCCGGCCTCACGGGCGAACTCGGACAATTCGCTGATGGCGTCGACGGGAAGCGAACCGTAGTAGACGCTGCGTTCCAGAAACGGCGCTTCGTCCTCACCGAGGTTGCTGCAAGCGGCGGCGAGATGATCGCGTAGATTCCGACCGACGAAATGTGCCTTCTCTTCGAAGCCATGCACAGGCACGAACGCATTCGTGCTGAGAACGACCAATCCGTCGCGATCGATCGAGACGACGCCAATTCGAATCCACTCGTCGAGAACCGAGCGAGGATGAAT
Organism: Deltaproteobacteria bacterium UBA4427; assembly: GCA_963854795.1. Taxonomy (GTDB): domain Bacteria; phylum Myxococcota_A; class UBA9160; order UBA9160; family UBA4427; genus UBA4427. The sequence goes on from CAWLAJ010000195.1 coordinate 5,974, forward strand.
ATCGACACTCACTGAATTGACCAACCCCTGAAAAGAAGGAGTCTCGTCGTCGCTGGCGCGCGGCAGGCGCAGGGGCTGGCCGTGCTCATCGAGCCAAGGCGTTTCCCCGGTCCAGCGCGAAACGATCTGTGCGCCGAGCGTGATCGCGCTCGGTGTCGCGGCGATCGCGGGTGCGACCTCCTCCTGAATGCGCTTGACCTCGCGCCGATGGATCCCCGTCAGCAGGCTGAGTCGACTCACGGTGACACGCTTCCCTTCGAGGGGGAAATCCTCGGTTGCCACTTCGACGTAGAGTGATTTCAGAACTCGAGAGAGCAGCGGGTATTGAATCTGTTGCCCGACGAGCAGGCGCACGAGTGGACGTAACATGCGACGCAACATCGCAACGAGAATGTCTGTGGCATTCATTGGCGCACGCTCAGCGAAAATCCAAGGCCGTAATCGGGCGAGCCATCCGAAAGCCCGACGACGGCATAGGGACCGACCGTCCAAACGTCACTCAATCGAAACGAAGCGAAAGGAACGATCTCGTGGGAGTCCTCGGCATCCCCTCTGGCCGCTGCGAGCCAGTCATAGGCAATACCGATACTCGCAATGTCGGACAGTTCATAGCTCGCCCCAAAGGAGGCAAAGAAGCGATCGTCGAGCCCGCGATCGCAATCGCAGGGGAGATAGAATTTCCGGCCCGCACTCAGGAAGGGCGTGATGTGCCCGAATTGCCGAAACAAATCCGCGTGAATCTCGAGAGACCAATGGCCGGTGCCCAACTCACGCCTCGTCTCCGTCGGCGCTGAGACTCCAGCGCCGAGTTCGAAATAGGGCAGACCAACAGCCGGGGGGTCGAAGAGATAACTCGCGGCGACCTGAAGCTGACCGAAACCGCGCCTTTCGCTGGTCTCGAGAACTGTTTCGTTCGTATCGATCTGCGTAGGCCCCGAACTTGCGAGGAAGGGCATGAAGATCTTCGCTCGGAATCGCCGGTAGTCGAGCGCCACGCTGAACGGGACATAGAAGAGAGTCGTCGGTTCATCGAGGCCGTAATCGCCGCGGCTGAAATCGAAACCCGTCGACCACTTCAGGAAGATCGGCGCACCCTGCGTCGGATTCTCGTCCTCCGCGTGGCTGCGCGGAGCGCTCACCGTCAGCACCACGAGTACGAGAGAAGCCAGCGCGAACGCGCAGGGCGAATGTAATCGATTGAGGGAGCGCATCGTTTTCGTGTTCTCGAGGGCCCTGTCGAATGACGCGTTCGGCGCATTCGCCTATCTGAATTCGTGGAGACGGATCCGGTGAGAGAAACGCCTCGAACCACGAGCGCACCCGCGGTTCTCGACGACCCACCATGCGACGACGACAGCCTAGCGATCACGACGTTCATTGGAGCGATCGTTGGTATGCGAGCGTCTTCCGGGACCCGCCAGGCTATCCGAGCGGTCGTCCCGATGTCGCCTCGAAGCGCGCTCGCGAGCGGCACGACGATGGCGGCGATCATGGCGCTCATCGCGCTCAACACGGCTGCGTCGGTCGACCCGATCCGCTCGATCCAACCGGTCCGATTCGCGGCGGTGAAGACGCTCGCGGACCTCGTCGCGTCTGTGGTCGCGACGCTGATCGCGCCGGTTCGCATGGCGACGGGCGTCTCGGATCCGATCGCGGCGGACCTGATCATCGCCATCGCGGGGCGCTCGCGTTTGTTCCTGTGGCTCTTCGAGAACCGTGGAAGGCGCATCGCGGAGACCGTCGATCTGGACCGTATCATCGGCCAGTGCGGCGACGCCTCCAGCCGCAAAGATGAGGAAAGTGCTCGCGACGGCGAGCAATCGGGCCTTTGGAGAAATCTGAAGATGAGGCATGGGAGTTCCTTCCTGAACTTGAACAATCCCCTCACTCATCGCCCATAATAAATGGAACTTAATACCATTTTATTGATTTCAGCAAGATTCCCCACACGGCCGGGCCGGAGTCATCGTGCCGACCGGCAGCGCGCCGGCAACGGACTCGCGCCATCCGGCGCGAGCCCGGCTTCACGGTCGTCACTCGATCGCGGGGACCCGCGGCGAGACACGGCTACATTCGATCGCCCTGCCCATTCCTACGGAGATCTGATCTCCCATGTCCCGTTCTGAGACGACCCCCGATGACTCAGCCG
>CAWLAJ010000196.1:0-7955 GCA_963854795.1 Deltaproteobacteria bacterium UBA4427
CCCCGTGTCGGACCGGGCGAGCAGGAAACGACCAAACGCCCAGCCGAGCAGCATCATGGCCGGCCGAGCATGATCGGCGCTCGCGTGACATGCCGCTGTCGAAATGGCTTCGAACTCCCGAGTCGGGCGGGGTCGTGTAGGCTCACGGCGTGAACGAAGACCGTCTTCCCCTTCATCTGAAGCTGATCTACGGATTTGGCGATCATCCAATCAACGTCGCGGTCGTCGCGCTGACGATGATCTTTCCGTTCTACCTGACCGATGTCGTGGGCATGCGCTTCGGGCTGGCGGGACTGGTTCCGCTTGCCGGCCGCGCCGTGGACGCCGTGACCGATGTCTGGATGGGAACAATTTCGGATCGAACGACCTGGAAGGCGGGACGACGTCGACCCTATCTCCTGATCGGGGCCGTTCCCTTCGCTGTGACCTTCGCCGCGATCTGGTCGGTCCCGCCGATCGAGAATACGGCCTTCGAATTCGCCATCTATGTCGGGATCTACGTCGCGCTCAGCATCTCCATGACGATCGTCGCCATTCCCTATCAGGCGCTACTGCCCGAACTCACCTCGAGCTATCACGAGCGGACTTCGCTTGCGACTTTTCGTTCGGTGTCCTCGATTCTCGGGACCTTTGTCACGATCCTCTTCTTTAGAGAGCTCGTGACATGGTTCGGCGGCGACTCGGCCGCATGGTCGATGGCCGGAATCATCTTTGGCCTGTGGATCGTCTGGCCCTGGTTGCCAATCTGGTGGGCGACCTATGAAGGGAAGGGGACTCCCGTCAAGTCGGAGATGTCCTTCCGCGAATCGGCCCGTCTACTCGGCCAGAACCAGAGTTTCCGGCGACTGATCGTGCTCTATACCTTCGGTCGGATCGCTTTGGATCTTCCGATGGCGCTCTTCCTTCACTACTTCACCTACGCGATCGGTCACCCCGAGTACTTCGAACCGGTCCTCGTGGTCTATCTGCTGTCGGTCATGTTGGCGATGCCGCTTTGGCTTCGCTTCTCCCGCGGCCGGGACAAGAAGACGACCTACCTCTATGGCTGCGTCGGATGGGTGTTTGGGCTTTTCTGTCTCTTCATCAATCAACCCGACTGGCCCCTCGAACTGATTCTGGTCTCGACCGTTTTTTCCGGTATCGGCTACTCAGCCGCCGACATGATTCCCTGGTCGATGATCGCGGACGTGGCCGACGAGGACGAAATCCTGTCCGGCGAGCGGCGCGAAGGACTCTACGTGGGCGTGTTTACGTTCTTGCGAAAGCTCGCGGGCGCCGCCGGCGTGGCGATCGTGTTCCTGGGTCTAGACCTGGTCGGCTTCAAGAGTGGGACTGAGAACAGCGAAGCCTCGATCTGGGTCTTGCGCGGCGCGACCGCTCTGATCCCCGCGGCCTTCGTCATCGCGAGCGCCTGGGTCGCGCGCAAATATCCGCTCAGCTACGAGCGCCACAAAGAGATCCTCGACGAACTCGAGCGTCGCCGCACCGAATCCGGCGGCCCCGATGCGGGCGGAGACGCCGTCCCGTCGACCTAGACGCGTTCGCCCGCCCGCTATTGAATCGAATCGGCGGTGCCCCCGTCGATCCGAATATTGGCCGCGTTGATGTAGCGCGCCTTCTCGCTCACCAGGAATGCAACGAGATGGCCGATGTCTTCGGGCTCGCCGATGATGCCGGCCGGATTGGGCATGTCGACGCTGGTGACTTTCTTTTCGATGCTAGGCCAGTCGGTCGGCTCGCCGGACTTTTCGGCGCGACGCGTGAACATCTTCTTGATTTCGGCGGTCGCGATGATTCCGGGGCTCACGCAATTGACCGTGATGCCGGTGTTGGCGAGTTCCTTGGCCAGCGAGACGGTCATGTTGACGAGTGCGGTCTTCGAAGCGTAGTAATGGGGCATGCGCGAATTCGGTCGTGCATAGCCGACCGTGCTGACGAAAAGAATTCGCCCCCATTCTCGCGCGCGCATCCCGGGAACCAGCGCGTGAACCATCCGAACCGCCGAGAGGACGTTCTTCTGGTAGATGTCGATCCAATCGTCCGTCGAACTCTCCCAGCTTCCGCCCTCCGCGACTCCGTAGTTGTTGACCAGGATGTCGATCTCACCAACGGTGGCCGCGATATCCCGCGCCCCCTCGTCCGTTCGCAGGTCGCCGACGACGGTGTGGGCGTCATGGCCTTTTTCGCGAAGCGACATCGCCACTGCGTCGGTCGGTTCCGCCTCGAAGCCATGAACCCAGACCGTCGCCCCCTCGGCCGCCAGAACGCGGGCGAGCCCCGCACCGGTTCCCCGGTAGCTGCCGGTAATGAGGACTCTCTTTCCACTGAGTTCTAGATCCATGTCGACTCCACTTGATTGGCCGCCGCCAATCTCATTCGAACCATCGCTCCATGCGCTGCGGACTTCACACATTTCATGCTAGCGCCCAGAACGGTCCTCCCGTGCCGGCCCGGCCAATTCGCCTTGAAATGCATTCGGGCGGCGGCTTCCAGCGAGGCTCGCGCTACGTTTACGCACGACCGCAGGCGCGGAGAGGTAGCCAAGCGGTTGACGGCACCGGTCTTGAAAACCGGCAGGGTGAAAGCCCTCGTGGGTTCGAATCCCACCCTCTCCGCCATTTGAACGACAAATCCGACAGGACGAAAATCAGTGATTCGTATTCGCATGCTACTGGTTCTTTCTATCACGCTGAGCTTTCTGATGGCAGCGACCGGCTGCCGCTAACATCTCGAAGCTAGAGTCCCATCTGGGTATCCGTCGTATTCATCGAAGAAACTGGGAGTAGAAAATGAAGATCGGAGAAGTAGGTCGGGTCAAGGAGATTTTCCGTTATCCCGTGAAGAGTCTCGGAGGGGAGACTCTCGATGAAGTCGATCTCGCATTGCGTGGTCTACCCGGTGACCGGGCATGGGCCGTGCGTGACGAAATCCGCGGGGGGATTCGCGGCGGCAAGAAGATTCCCGGCCTGATGAATCTCAGCTCTCGTTATCCGGACGCGCCGTCTGTTGAAGGCTCGAGTCCTGCCGAGATCCTGCTTCCCGATGGCTCGACCGTCATGACCGGCGATCCCGAGGTCGGCGATCGCCTGACGAAAGCGATCGACCATGCGGTGACTCTTTGGCCATTGCTCCCCGCCGACGCTCTCGATCACTATCGTCGGGGCGCGCCGGTCCACGAAGACATGGAACAGGAACTTCGCGCCATATTTGGTCGAGAGCCCGACGAACCGCTTCCCGATCTCTCGGTGTTTCCGAAAGAGCTGATCGAATTCGAGTCGCCTCCCGGTACCTATTTCGACGCTTTTCCGCTGCTGCTGTTGACGAAGACAGCACTTCGATCGATGCAGACGAAGTCACCGGATTCCCGATTCGACGTTCGACGCTTCCGACCGAATTTCCTCATCGCCGATTCCGGCTCGGACGCGGAGTTTCCAGAGGCCGAATGGGAAGGCCGTCGTCTACAGATCGGCGATGCCATTCTGGAAGTCACTGTCGATTGTCCAAGATGTGTCATGACAACTCATGGTTTCGCGGATCTACCGAAGGATCCGAAGGTCATGCGGGCGCTCGTCAAGGAAAACGGTGGCATCCTCGGCGTCTATGCGAAGGTCGAGAAACCCGGACGTGTCCGCGTGGGGGATGTGCTCACGCTGCTCGAGTAGCTATCGCCTCATGACGACGACTCGGCGGACCGGAAGTGCCTCGGCCAGCGCGTCTCTCAGTGCGGTTTCGAGCGCACTCGTGAAATCCTGGTAGCTGTCACCGTCGCGATCACTGATCAGTACGACCGTTTCGCCCGAATTGCGAAGACGATTTACGTGAATGGCGACTCGTGAGTACGACGTCATTTCGTCTGCGCGTTTGTAGTATGCGAGAAGCTGATGTTGCGGATAGCCGCCGTCCGCGAGATCTGCCGGCGCTCGTTCATTTACATTAACGAATTGAACGAATCCGAATGCGCTCGCGGTTTCGGAAACTGCAGCTAGAAGATCGGAGAGTTCGCTCGCCGTCAAGGCGAACTCCTGCCGGCTTTCGTCGACCGGTAGGAAGCTCAAATCGATCCAAAAGGGGTTGCAACCGAGACACACTACGCCGATTGTCGAGATCAGTGCGAGCAACTTGAATTTTCTCACGCGTTCGACCCTCTACTTTCCGATCGTTGCTAGGCCAAGTCCGGCAATGCCCAGACCCACGGTGGCGTAGGCTCGATACGCTTGCCCCCATGGCCCCATTTCGCGACCTGGCCCCGTCCAAGCATCGCGAATGTACTGGTAGTGGGCATCCGAGTTGAACCACTCCCCTTTCGCCATGGCTGCGTCGTGATTGGTGGCTGCATTGTGAATCTTCGTGCCCGGGCTCGGAATTTGCATCGCTCCCGAACCGCCGTGGCCGAGCCCATTCGTAGATCCCGACCTGACCATGATGCTCGCCCCGACGAGGTTGATCGCGCTCGCGCGGATCAGAGGTCCATCGAAGGTCGCGATGCCCTTCACCAGGCCATAGATCGAGCTGATGATCCCTCCAATATTTCCCATGAACGGACCACCGAAGATTCCCAGGATCTCATCGCTGATGAAGTCTCGGAAGTAACTTCCGATCCGGCCCCAAAACCCGCCACTCACCGCATGGGGTCCATTCGCGGAGTTGCTGGCCGATGCCGTATCCAGACTGGACTCGAGATCGGTGGCGCCCAGGTTTCCACCCGATACAGCGCTCGTTTCCGAAAACGAAAACTCGGATACGGTCTCGCCATTCGACAGGATCGTGACTGTCGTTGTCGTCGTCTGGGCTGCGCCCAGGATCTGCATGTTGATTCCGCAGTCGATTCCGGCGCGCCAACACATTCCGTCTGGATCGATCAGGTTCAGGGGATTGTTCCTCGCGTACGAGTACGGGTTGAACGATTGGGGATCGGTTGCCGACGGGATGATCGGATCGATCGACAGGAAGCTTCCGGATCCAGGGTCGTACCATCTCGCCTGCATGTAGTACATGCCGGAATCGTCGTCGCGTCGATGTCCGGCGTAGTAGGTTCGGAAGGCGGCGCCGATTTCGTCGTGGATCGCGCCCATCGGTGTGAAGACTTGATGTCGAACGCGGTCGCCGTTTTCGTCGAGCAGGACCGACCCGGTCCCGAGTGGATCCGAAAGTTCCCAGTAGTAGGTGGGCGGCGAAGCGTTCGTGGGAACCGCCCCGAAGGCAACCTGCGGTACGAATAACAGAGCGATCGTTGTCAGCGCAGTCGCGGTGCGGAGGGGGCGCGGCGGAACGAAGACGATCATTCTGCCGTTGCGAATCGTCCCGATGAGCAACATGAGAGTCATGCCAGCGATCACGCCGAAGCCGGTGGACCGCCACGACTCGGGGAGCCTTGGAGCGAACAGGCTCATGGTGGCGGCCCTCAGCTGGGGACGAAAACGCTTCAGGGCGATTCGCTTTCCGGCGAGCATGATCTCGACGCTCGCGGTGTTGACCACCCGATAGCTCTCGAAGAGAAATGTATCACCGACGAAGGCCCGGAACGTGCCGCCGGGCGGGTACTCGGCCACGCGCTTTCCTCTCACGTCATAGGCAACGCGCGTGTCGCAGTGGACGCTGTCGTCCGCGAGACAGACGATCTGGTTGGCCGAATCGAACTCGAAGAATTTCGCTGTCGTCGAGCCAACGATCGATTCGATATTTCCGTCGTCGTCATAGCTGTAGTCCGTGGGGGTAGACGCTGAAAGATCGAGACGCACAACCGCATGGGGTCGGTCGTCATCGTCGTAGAGCTGTGGCTCTCCGGCGTGCATCGTCAGATTTCCGAGATCGTCATATCCGTAATCATATTCCGTCCCCTCTTTGGTCCATTGAATCAGACGATTCCGCTGGTCGTACCCGTAGGTCTCATTCATGTCGAGGGCGGGAATCGCACTCTCCGATCCGGAGATCGACAGGATATTTCCCACACCGTCGTAGGCATCGTAGTTGCGGAAATATTGGTAGGCGGGAGAGATGAACTCGTCTTTCGCGAGACGGTGGGTATCAATCGCGTACTCGAACGTGCGTGTGCCGGCCGGCGATGTCATCGACGAGAGACGACCGAGCGAATCGAAGTCGACGGACTCGACATAGCTCACGGTCGCAGTATCACAATCACTCCCCCAACCGAGGTCGCAGATTTGTTCGATGAATTCACCGTCGTACTCATACCGGACCACCGTATCGCGCCACCCGAAGATGTCGAAGTGCTTTGCCGGATAGAGAATTTCGATGATTCGCCCAGCAAGGTCGTAGGTAAAGTCGGTGTGGAAGCTCTGAAGCCGATTAGACGCATTGCGAACGGCGAGGCGTTCGCTTTGGACGCGGCCGAGATCGTCGAAAATGATCGTTCGCTGATAGTTGTCTGAAGAATCACCGCTCGATTGGAGTTCGCTAGAGCGATACGAAACCGTGTAGTCCGTCTCGCTGATCGGCGTCGCAATTGCGATCAGGCGATTCAAGACGTCGTAGGCATGGCTGCGGGTCTGCAGTCTTGCATTCGTTATTTCATGAATATTTCCGAACGAGTCGTAGGTCGTGAAGGAATTTCCAGCTCCGGAAAGTGCGGGGTCGTCGATCTGAACGACGCGGCCCTTCGTGTCATAGTGGTATACGAGACGATGATTCGGGTCGCTCCACGAGGAATCGATCCGAGGATCGAAGACCGTGTTGATCTCGCCCGTCGCTTCATAGACGTAGAACGTTCGAGATGGATCCCCCGAGCCTACGCTCGTGCAAGGCGTAGAGCTCAGATCAGTGGCGGACGCTGGGACTGTGTTCTCGCATTCTTCGGTCCAAGCGACTTGATCGCCATCTATTCCACGTTTAATGAGATTCCCCTCTCCGTCCTTTTCGAGCACGACATCAAAGTTGTTGGATGAGGTAGGCCAAGGTCCGGCGACCAGGCTCGACGAGATTGCTGAGTAATCGATGATCGAGAAGCCGTGTGGTGTCTCGCTGTAGACGGCGCGCCCCAACGCGTCGACGTCGGTTCGTCTCGCGACCGGTTCGATCGCGCCATCGAAATTGGCGCAGGAAGCGTCGAGGCCACAATCGATGGGATTGCTCGTTCGTAGGCTACGAGCGAATGGATCGAAATAGGTGAGCGTCCCGACGAAGCCTGACGGGGTTTCACCGATTTCTTTCCAGACTCCCCCGAGACCATCCGAGACGACGGAACCCCAGAGTGCTTGGCTATCGGGGGCACCCGCTTCGGCGTACCTGAATTGCGTGATGACTCCGGGCTGGAAGGGGAGATCGTCGTAGACGGTTTTCGAGATTCGCTGCCAACTCGATCCGTCGTAGACGTAGGATGCGATCGGGCGACCGAAGGTATCGAGGTCCACTTTCGATCCTGGATCATCCGTGTAGGTCGAGGCAGTTTCAACGATCGCCCCGGTTGCCGCGTCGGGCTCGGATGTGAAGACGCCCCCCGCGGCGTCCATGACGCCCACTCGAATGCTGTGCGAGTCTTGTCCGAAGTTGGGGCACCAGCTCGCGTCTTCGCCCGAGGAATGGTCACCGTCGTAGCAGAAGTCCGTCGTCCGATCGCCGGCGGAGGAATGAATGGTTGTCTTCGTCAAGTTGCCGTAGGCGTCGTATACGAGGGTATGCAGCTCGTCCGCTCCCAAGCCCCCCTCGTCTCGTCGCTTGACTCGATCGAGGACACTCGAGCGACGGCCCTTCTGGTAGTTGAAATGGGTGTCCTTCAGGAAGTCATCGTCCTGAATACTGCCGGGAAGGTGATCGAGGATCTTCCTTCGAGCGACGAGACCGTAGATCGAATTCGCCGGGTCCGAGATCGGTTCCCGCATCGTGAAGACTTCGTTGGTCGGGCGCTTTTCGACGATCTTCTCGACAAAATTGTATCCATGATCGTAGTCGTCCTCATAGTGATAGGTGCGCATCGAGATGGCTCCCGGGCCGGATGTATA
>CAWLAJ010000197.1:0-7938 GCA_963854795.1 Deltaproteobacteria bacterium UBA4427
TCTGCGTGATCGCGACATTTCGGCGGAAGGGCCCGAGGGCGTGATTCCGGATTCGTCCGCGATCTGCGCCTATCTCGAGCGGCTACATCCCGAGCCCGCGTTCTACCCGAAAGATGCCTACGAACATGGGCGCGCGGTCTGGTACGAGGAGTATGCGGATTCGGAACTCGCCGGTTGTGTCGGGATGGGGATCTTTCGCCCGATCGTCTTCCCGATCTTTGCTAAACAAGATCCCGACATCGAGACGGCGAAGAAGACGGTCAAGGAACGTCTCCCGCGCTTCCTCGACTATCTCGAAGGCGAACTCCAGGGTCGCGAGTATCTGGTCGGAGATGCCTTTTCGATTGCCGACCTCTCGGTCGTCACTCAATTGTGTAATCTCGAACTCGCGGTCGGACAGATCGCGCCCGACGGCTGGCCCGAACTCACGAGCCTTCGCGAGCGCGTGAAGAGCCGGCCGAGCTTTGGCCCGAATCTGGCCATCTGCAAGAAGATCCTCAAGCAGCCGGTCGATCTGGGGCTCTAGCGGCGACGGTTGTGGGTCCGGGAGCAGCGAGCGCGATGAGTGAATTCTCTCCGAAGACTCGGGTCGACGCCGTTCAAATGGCGGGGCGCGTGACGGATCTCGCGTTCAGCCTGAATCAGTTGAACAGCTGATCGACGAGGCCGCCGGTCAGGGCTCGAGCACGACCTTGATCGTTCCGGCCTTTCGATCGGCCGCCGTGCGAAAAGCTTCTTCGGCCGCCTCCAACGGAAATCGATGAGTGATCAGGATCTCCGGAAGGTCGGGGCGCGAGGCGAGAATCGCCGTCGCCGTCTCCATGTCACGAACGGCCCCTTCGCGACCGTATAGATAGGAGGGGACGAGCCGCACTTCCTTCGTGCCCAACAAGAATCCGGGCACATTCATTCCGTCCCAATAGATTCCCAACAAGAGCACGGTTCCGCCGGGTCGACAGCGCGTGATCGCCTCTTCGAGGGCACTTTCCGTTCCCGCACATTCGATCACGAGGTCGAACCCGTCCTCGGCCTCGCCAATGATTGCCCCGAGTCGGCGGCCGGCGACTTTCTGGGCGTCGTGGCGGCCGAATAACACCGGTTCGATTCCCGCAGCGGCCACCGCAGGGATGGCGCAGAGCCCGATCGGTCCGGCGCCAATGATCCCGACTCTCCGCCCGGTTTCTCGAGGAAATCGCACGATCCGGAGCCCGTGAACTGCGATGCCGAGCGGTTCAGCGAGACAAGCGTTGCTCGGGGTGAGGCCAGCCGGCAATCGCACGAGGGCGGCTTCGGGGACCAGGATCTCATCTGCCATGCCACCGTCGCGACCAACCCCGTGAAGGATGGTCATCCCCCGCACGCAAAGGTTCGTGTCTCCGGCAACGCAGGCGTCGCAGACGCCGCATACCGACACCGGCTCGATCGCGACCGGTGTTCCGTCGGGGGTCGTTCCCGCGATCTCATGCCCCAGCGTGACCGCCGATGCGAAGTCGCTGGCGATCATGTGGAGGTCGGAGCCGCAAATTCCGGCGGACGCGACGCGAACCCGGACGCCATCGCCTGCCGGCTGCGGTACGTCGAGTATCGTGATGGCTCCGTTTCGACAGCGAATCGCGCGCATCAGCCGATGATAGGCGGTCCGATCGAATCTGCTCCGGGTCCCTGGCATTCCGGCGACGAGTGGAGGCCGCCCCGACAAGCGATCTAGGATCCCATGAGACTCCGCCACTTCGCGGCGGCTTCGAGCCGGATGTTCTTCCAGACAAAACGGGGCAGCCCGAGCGGATACTTGCGCAGCTTCCGCAGTATCAGGCGTCTCATATGGGGCATGCTGTTGAACTTGCCCGCGCGCTGGCCGTGCCCCAAATGAACACCGAGCCGGGGGACGTCGATGACATCGAGGTCGACGGTGAGTGCGAGCTTCGCGGTCTTCGGTGGAAAGCAGCTCGAGTCACTGCAGGCCTGATATCGCACTTCCACTTCGATTCCGGCTGAATCCATGTCGAGCGGCCGTGTCTCACTCGCAAGCAGACCCACGGGGTAGAAGGGCACGACGATGTCGACCACGCCGCTCCAAACAGACAATTCCATGTTCATGCTTTCGAGTCGCAGCGTTTCGGTCGCCGGAAAGATTGGCGCTTCGACGATCAGGCCGGGCGGGCCCGAGACCGAGACCGTTGTGGGAACCATGCCTTCGGGCACGCGGTCACCGTAGATATGCATGCCCTCCGCGAGTTCACAGCGAATGACGAGCTGTCGAATGATACCCTGGCGAATCGTGCCCTTTCCGCCATGAATGAACGCGGAGATTCGAACCTCTTCATCGCCGCCGCTTGCCTGGCGCGCGTCGTCCGAGGCGACGAGTCGTCCGAGCGCAGCATCGATCAGCATTTCGGGGCTGTCGCGCAACTTGTAGGTATCGTGAAAGAACTTGGCGACGACGACTCCTTCTTCGTCGGTGACGTAGACGCCCGGGTACGGGATTCCTTCGAGGAACGCATCTTCTCGCCCGATCTCGTCGTTCAAGATTCCGTAGTCGCGGATGGCTTCGGAGTCGATGTCGGAGAGGAGTCGGTAGGGGATGTTTTGCTTCTCGGCGAATTCCGAGAGCACTTCCTGGTCATCGTACGAGATCGTATAGAGCTCGATTCCTGCGGCCTGGAATTTTTCGTAGGCGTCGCGCAGCTCACCGAGCTGCGTCCAACAAGGGGGTCACCAGACCGCCGATCGAAAGAAGACCACGACGGATTTCGCTTGGCCGCGACTCTCGTGATAGTCGACGACCCGGCCCTGTGCGTCGGGCAGACTGAAGTCGGGCAGTCGCTCCCCCACTTCGGGGCCGGTCGGGTGGCCGTCCGGGAGGCCGATGCGCCCGGGATGGCCGAGTGGGGCCGGTGCGTCGAAGCCGTGATGATCGCGCTCAACGGTCATGATTTGCTGCTGCTCCCTTCGAATGGGGGAATCCTAGTATTTTGGCACCATGGATGTCAATAGAAATGAACTCGGCGGGTGCCAAGAGATCCTGATCCGAATCTCGTGATCGATCGCTATTCGACTCCGCTGATGCTCGCGTTGACGCCTGCGCTGACGGCTGCGCTGATGTGGGTCGAGGTGAGATGAGCGAGGCATCCGGTCTCGCCGAGAAAGCTCGCGAGCCTTTCATCGCCCGCGGCTTCTCGATATTTCTTCTTTAGGATCGAAAACGTCTGTGCCGGGTATTTGAAGGTCCTCTGGTAGTAGAGCTTCCCATCCATCTTGAGTTCCGTTTGTTCGAGGCCCTCGGTGAGCGCTGCTGCGTTGGCGGCGTCCCACGCGAGAAATCGGGGTCCGACTTCGCGTTCGAAGAGGGGGCGGAGCGTTGGAGCCAGCGCCTCGAAGGATTCGAAAACGCCCTCGTTCTTCGGATCGAGCATTCGTTCGAGCCAGGCGACGACCGCTGGGCCCTTTTCTTTCAGATGAGCGCCGCAGGTCGGGTCGACATAGGCCTGGTAGAGCTGGCCCCAGAGTCCGAAGTCTCCGAATGCTGGCCGACTCCCGAAGACGTAGGGACGGCTGCGCAAATGGTCGTCGAGCATGGCGACGAGATTGGCGAAGGACTCGATCAGGATCGGGGCGTTGTTCTCATTGGCACCCGCAAACCGCATGCGCGGGATCATTCGTCGAACCATGAAGCGAGCCATGACCGGTGCGAAGGGTCGCAGCCAACTTCCTTCGAGCATTCCGCGAGCCAATGTTCCCGAGCGATGCTTCTGATCGGCCGGGTATCCCCAGCGATGATGAAACATCAATTTGTTCGCCCACTCGTCGCCGTACTCCTCGAGCAGGATCGACAGGAAGCGCAAGCCCGGATCCGAGGGATGGAGCGAGGGAGCCGGGTGGTCCTTCTCGAGCGCTTCGAGAATCGGCGTCGAATCCTGAACCGCGCGACCGTCTGGCAAAAAGACCAGCGGAATCAGCTGGACCTTGGCGTGAGCTTGAAAGAGCTTCTGGTTTCGAAAAGAACGATCCATCCATTCATGCGCGACCTGCTTGTAGCGCATGGCGGCTCGCACCTTCATCGAATAGCCGGACTCGGTCCGGCCGAGAATGACGTAATGCGTGCCGTCACCAACCGCCATCAGCATCCGTCCAGGAGCGGTCTAGATCGGCTGCCGACTCGCGATGGAATCGCCGACGCCTTCATGAAAAGAGCACCTCACATCCGGTTCCCGCCAAGACGCCATCGACCGTCTTGTGCGCTTCCGGGTCGAGCCCGGCGTAGCTCTCGCGCAGCCAGCCCAGACATTTTCTCTGATACGGAAAGGGCTTCTGGATCCAGGGCCGCCCCGCGATCTCTGTTTCGACTTTTTCCGCCTTCTGTTCGACGGCTCGCGCGTTGGCCAGCAGAAAGGGCGCATGGAAGCGTCCGACTTCTTCGAGCAATGCACGGAATGTGTCGAAGATCTCTTCGGGACTGGCCCAATCCCCATCACCGGGTTCCATGCCGGACAGATCTTCGAGGACCTCCGTCCAGGCGCAGATCCGTGGCGACCGTTCGAGCGTTACCGCGGCCGGTGTCGGGTCGAAGAGCACGAGGCAGGTCAGCTGACCCATGATCGCGAAGTCGCTCGAGGCCGGTCGACGACCGAAGAGGAAGCGGCTGTTCTGAAGTTGTGCGTCGAAGGCGTCGACGAAGCGTCTGTAGCTCTCTTCGATTACGGAAGCGGTCACATCGTTCGAGCCGACGACGCTGAGTCGCTCGATCTGGCGATCTCCGATCATCTTCTGTATCGGAGCGATCTTGTCGTCCGTGACACTCGCCATCGCCCAATGGGGCAGGACGTTTCGGGCCTTCGTCGCGTCGGCCTCGTGGTACCAGCGATAGTGAAACATGCATTTCGTCAGCCATTCATCGGCGTAGTCCTCGATCAGTTCGTCGAGGAACGCCATGGCCGGATTGACCGGGATGATCGAGTTCTCTTTGAAGGCGCCTTCGAAGCGACGGATCAGCGGCGTCGAGTCGGTCACGGGAACGATTTCGCCCGTTTCGTCGGGCAGGTAGAACGTGGGCAGGAGGGGAACGCGCGCCCTCGGCATCTTGGCCGCTTCCGGGGAATTCTGTTGGATGAAGTGATAGGGGATTCGGCGATAGCGGAGGATGGCCCTCATCTTGCGCGTGTAGGGGGAGCCCGGAGCACCCATCATCTGAAGGGGGGTCGACAGCATCATGTTGAATCTCCTCTTTCGTGCATCGATGTTGGAGAAGAATGCCCCAGCGGCGAGCGGGGCGCCCGCCGCGAAATGACTTCTCCCGCTTCAGGACTCGCAGCAGAAATCGGCGGGATCCGCCCGATCGATCCGACCGGCGTCGCGGTGTGCTTCATGGGTTGCGGATCTCGGGCGGGTCTATTCTGACTTTGCGAGCCAGGTCTCGAGTGTCGCCTCGAGATTCTTGAGCGTGATCGGCTTCGACGGATAGTCATCCATCCCGGCCCAATTTGCGAAGCATGGACACGGCGACCTTCTGGTCGACATGGGTATCTTCGACTAACAAAATTCGTTTGTCATCGATTTTCATCTCGGCCAGGAGGTGTTTCGTGACGAGGGGCCGGTTCGCTTCCGGATTTTCCGCGGAGTCCAGTGCCTGCCCGAGAACCACGCGCAGACAATCGATCAACGCGTCCTGGGCAACGGGTTTCGTGAGGTACGCGCGGAAGCCGATTTCTTTCGACAGCTCCGCATCGCCGCTGCGGCCGATCGCCGTCCTCAAAATCATCTCGACATCGGATATGGACGACTCAGCTTGGATGGCTCGCCCGAGATCCGGACCGTTGGCCTCGGCCAGCAAGAAATCGAACAGTCCGAGATCGAAGGGTCGTCCTTCGGCGGCCGCTCTACGCAGCGCGGACAGCGCGGTCGGCGCATCTTCCGCCTGAGAAGGATCGGGAATCGTCTCCGTCGATCGACTTGGCGGAGCTGCGCCCCACGCTGCGAGACCTGCGAGAGGCGCTTCGCAAGGGGACGGAAGCCCAGCCAGCGCCAGCCGGCTCCCCCCTGCGCCTGAACCCAATTGAATAGTCGCCAGAGAAGGCGTGGCTCCTAGGAGCCTGACCCAAGACTCGTCGCGACGCCCATGCGCCGATCCATCACCGCTGCGTGCGTTGCGAGACCTTGCTGTAGCTCGGCTACAGCTGCGGCCCCGCGCCTTCCCAGCGGCGCGTCTCGACACCTGGGCTTCCCACGAGAGTCTTGGGTCAGGCTCCTAGCTGACGACCTGGATCCTCGTCATACTCGTTGGTCAGCGTGCAATGTGATGCGCGGCGGGAATTGCCGCACATCCGAGACTGAGGAGAAGCAGCGTGAAATATCGACTTCTGGGAAATAGCGGACTTCGAGTCTCGGAACTCGCGTTAGGCGCAATGACATTCGGTACCGAGGATTGGGGTGTCGATCGCGCGGAGAGCCGTCGCGTGTATGACGGCTTCCGCGAAGCCGGCGGCAATTTCATCGACACGGCCAACGTCTATAGCGCCGGACGAAGCGAGACCTTTCTCGGCGAGTTCATCGCCGAGGAAAGGGAGCGGATCGTTCTGGCTACGAAGTTCACGGGCGTCACACGCGGCCGCGACGTGAACGCCTCGGGCAATAGTCGCAAGACGATGATGGATGCCGTGCACGCGAGCCTCGAGCGGCTGGGTACGGATTACATCGACCTCTACTGGGTCCACGTTCGGGATTTCATGACGCCCATCGAGGAGGTGATGCGGGGTCTCGACGATCTCGTTCGTCAGGGGAAGGTCCTCTACGTCGGGATTTCGGATACGCCGGCCTGGGAAGTCGCACGCGCGAATACGCTGGCGGCGCTTCGCGGCTGGACGCCCTTCGTCGGGCTGCAGATTCGATATAGCCTGCTCGACCGCGCCGTGGAACGTGAGCTCCTGCCGATGGCCAAGGAACTGGATCTCGCCGTGACGCCCTGGGACACGTTAGGCTCGGGAATCTTGACGGGGAAATACAATCGCGACGCGGGAACGCAGGGGCGCGCAACGCTTCGCGGTCGCGTGAACGATCGCGAACTCACGATCGCCGCCGAGGTCATGAAGATCGCCGAGAAGATCGGGCGCACTCCGGCGCAGGTCGCACTCGCATGGGTGCGCCAGGGCCAGGGAGTGGTGATTCCCCTGGTCGGCGCGAAGACGCGCGAACAGCTCGACGATAATCTGGGATGTCTCGAATTCGAACTCGATCCGGTGGACAAGGCCGCACTGGACGAGGCCAGCCATATCGATCTTGGCTTTCCGCACGATTTTCTCGCGCAATTCAAGACCGACAAGGTCATCGATCATCGCGCGTGAAGCCGGCTCTACGACCCTAGCGGTCGGGAATACCCAAGAGATCTTTGTACTTCTTCCAATTGGGGGAGTCGGAATCGTAGGGCCCCTTGGCCGGATGAACGCGAGAGTAGTCGAGCGCGGGTGTCGAGAGGCCGATAGCGCCGTAGATTTCGCGCACGACGGACTCGGGTTCGCGACAGAAATGATCGAGGTCGACGCAGCGAAAGCGATCTCCGTACGTTCTCAGCCGTTCCCGCGAGATAGTGTAGATAGTCGATCTGTTTGTCGTTCAAGTCTTCGCAGAGTTCGTTGGTCTTGTCGATCGTCGCGAAGTGGTTCCAGAAGTCCGCGGGATCGGGATCCGCAAGTTCGAGGAATTCCTCGGCGTTCTTGATCTCGGGCAGTCGTGGCCCCGCGATCACGTGCAGGCCCAGATTGAAGGGTTCGTCGTAACAGCGCAGTCGCTCGTCCTGGTGAAGCGTCTGCCAGAAGATCGTCGTGCGCGAGCGGAGCAGCCCAAGGATCATCAACCGGATCGACATTGTGTTTCTCCGCGGAGGGACTCGTTGTTGGGGGGCTGTGCCTGGACGAAACAACGTCGGGACGATTCAACATCGTGGGCTGC
>CAWLAJ010000198.1:0-7924 GCA_963854795.1 Deltaproteobacteria bacterium UBA4427
CGACGTTGCGATGTGGCGAGGTTGCGGTGTGGCGATGTCGCAGGCTTACGAGTGGTGCCCGGGACTGGAGTCGAACCAGCACGTCCTTGCGAACACTGGATTCTGAGTCCAGCGCGTCTACCAATTCCGCCACCCGGGCAGCGCGCCGCAGGGTACGTGGACAGAGTGACAGCGTCAAACCCTCTTGGGTCGCGATGTCGAGGTGATGTTTGGCCAAGCGCACGGGTACAGGCGGGAAGCAGCGGGGAGGTGGCAAGGGCCGGGGCTCTCGCAAGACAACGGCAGGACGCAACGGTCGTCGAGTGCAGACTCGAACGAAGCAGCGTTCGGGACAGGCTGGCCGTGGTCGCGCGAATCGAAGTCGCGCAGGCTCGCCCAATGATCGATCGACCCCGAATGGGCGAGAGGCAATCGTTCGAGAGATCGAGTCGCCCGACGTCCGTGGGCAGAGGGTTCGAGCCGAAGATCGCGACGGGCGCCATTGGCACATCGAGTGTCTGGGTGAGCCCGTCGAGGTCGGCGCACGGATTTCATTCCAGGTCCTGGGCTCCGAGGACGATCATCGCGGGGAGATGCTGCGTCTGCTGGATCAGAAGCGGTTGGGATGGGTCTGTACGCTGCACAAGGGACGCGGCGGCATCGAGCTAACGCCCTTTGGCGGCGTCGAGGCGCCGAGTCTACAACTCAGCGAGTCGGACTCGAAGCGTGCACCGGACGGAATGAGAGTGCTGGTCGTCCCCGCGAGCGCCGGCGGGCGGGCGCGCGCGAAGAGGTCCAGTTCACTCGAAACGACGGGCAAGCGAGGTCGATCCCGACAATCTTCGGCGCTTCGAGTTCGCGTGGCACAGCTGCTCGGGATGCCGTGCGAACCGGATGCCGACCATCGCGCCCTGGTCTGGAAATACCGACTCGCGACGGCCTTTTCGCGCCGCGCGCGAATCGAGGTCGACGAGATTGAAGATCGTCTCTCGGCAGATGAACTGGAACGTCGCCTCGATCTTCGACACCTGCCGTTCATCACGATCGACCCGGCGAGTGCACGAGATCACGATGACGCGGTCTTCGCCGAACGGCGACCGGAGCGATCCCTCGCGCTGGTTCGCGATGACGAAATTGCATCTGTTTCGGCTGGAGAGGATCAGGGCAGACGGTCCCAGCGCGACAGCAAGCGGAATCCGTCCTGGACCCATCGGCTCTGGGTCGCGATCGCCGACGTCAGCCATTTCGTGAAGCCAACGGGGTGGGTCGACGCCGAGGCGCGCAGGCGTGGAAACAGTTTCTACTTTCCGGACCGATCCATTCCGATGCTGCCGGAAAGACTCTCGAGCGATCTTTGCTCTCTGCGCTCGGGAGTAGATCGGTTGGCTCTCGTGGTCGAACTTCGGATCGATTCGGCGGGCGAGGTTGCGGACGCGCTCTTTCATGAAGCGGTCGTTCGAAGCTGCGCCGGATTGTCCTACGAGGACGCGGCGAAATACCTGAGCGAGAGGGAAGAGGCGGACGGTCCGGAGCACACGGAGTCGCCGGACTGGGGCGATTCACTCCTTTGCCTCGAGAAGATTGCTGGCTGCCTGACCCGTTCTCGGGTCGCCGCGGGGGCCCTTTCGCTCGAGTTGCCGGACGTCGAAATCGAAGTCGACGAGATCGGCCGCCCGATCGACGCGCGTCTGCGAGAGCGAAACGCCGCGCACACGATGATTGAAGAAGCGATGCTCGCCGCGAATCGGGCCGTCGCGCGGGCACTCGATCGAGCGCGCAGCCAGGCGATTCATCGAGTGCATCCTCCGCCGCGACCGGCGAAACTCGCAGCCCTCTCGGCGCTTCTCGATCGGCTTGGAATCGAGGTGGACTCCGATCTCGAAGAGCCGGGGGTTCTCGCCGAACTGCTCATGCGAGTAAGGGACGATCCGTCGGAGGAGCGCATTCACCTTGCCGTCCTTCGCTCTATGAGTCAGGCACGATACGAATCGGAGTCGAGGGGACACTACGCACTTCGCTTTGAGCACTACGTTCATTTCACCTCGCCGATTCGACGTTATGCGGATCTCGAAGTCCATCGTGCCCTCAAACGATTGATTCGTGGCGACTCCGGCGAGCGAACGGCTGATTCAAAATTTCCTGACCTGGCCGAGCGACTCTCGGTCTGGCTCTCGGGTCGTGAACGGGTCGCGACAGAGGTCGAACGAGAGGCGGAAGCGCTGGCCTGCTGTGCCCTGCTCCACGACCGAAAGGGCGATTCTTTCGAAGCGAATGTCACAGGGGTGACGGAATTCGGGCTCTTCGTTCGATTGGTCGCGCCTGCCGCGAGCGGGCTCGTACCGATGCGTGCACTCGAGGGCTATTGGACGTTTGACGCGGAAGACGAGTCGCTGTCCGGGGAACGTTCGGGGAGACGAATCGGTCTCGGGGATCGACTCTTCGTCGAACTCGTGGAGGTCGACGTCGATCGTGCTCGGGTCTCCTTTCGACTGGCCTCCGCAAAAGAAGGTTCCAAGAGACGCCGCGCGATTCGCAGAGTCTGAAGTCGGCTGGCGATTCGATCTCGCGTCGTGCATGCTTGGAAATCCGATGCGTCTCTCTCGACAGGTTCAATACGCGCTCTGCGGGATTTTTGATCTTGCCTACAACTCTGCCGGCGGGCCGGTTCGTGTGCAGACGATCGGCGCACGGCACCGAATTCCACACCGCTTTCTCGAACAGATCTTTCAGCGTCTGCGTCGGGCCGGGCTGGTTAGCGGGAAGCGAGGTCCCGGTGGTGGTTATGTACTCACGCGCCGCCCCGACGAGATCAGTCTCCGCGAGGTCATCGAAGCCATCGAAGGCCCATTCGTTCCGCATTCAGCCACAACCATTGAAGACGACGACTGGCCGGCATCCAATCACCGTCCAGATTTCTTGTGGGATGACCTCGCGCAGCGAACGGCAACGATGCTGGCCGGTATCATGGTCTCGGACATTTGTCGTGAGGCCGCGCGGCGGTCCGTCGAACGCGAGCTGCCGAGCGGTCTCGACTATCAGATCTAGAGGAGCGACGAGGGCGGCCGACGGCTCGAAGCGCTGGCGTCGCGCGATGGAGCTGCCTTGATTAGACTCTGGGACGGTCGTATCCCCCAACACTGACCGCTCGAGATTCGAGCGCGTGGGACGAAGACCTTGCCCGAACGAATCGATCTGGACCCGAACCTCGAGAGCCGTTTGATCTCGAATGAGGTCCTTCACGAGATCTGCCAGCATGCGCTCAATGTCCGACCCGAAGAGTGTTGCGGACTGGTTTTCGGAACCGAAGACGGAGAATTCAAGGTCGCGACTCGCGTGACGAATATCATGACGAAGATGCACGTCGCTGACCCGGTCGCGTTTCCGCGAGATGCGCGACACGCCTACTACATGTCGGAAGTCGAGTATCAGCGGGCCATCGAAATGGCGGCGGCGCGCGGTGAGTTTGTTTCGGCGATCTACCACTCCCATTTCGGGCAGGGCTGTTATCTCTCCGCGGACGATCTGGCCTTTGCAGCCCATCCACTCTTTCCCTTCCCGAAAGCGGCACAGCTGGTCGTTTCATTGTTGGGGCAGGGCGTGAGGGAGGTCGGGATCTTCGAGCCGGTCGAGTCGTCGGAACGGCGCTACGTGGGGCGCCGACTCGAGGCGGCAAAGTGAAATCGTCCAGACGATTGGTGCCGCTGAGCCTCGAGGGACCCGTACGGATTCGGCGTTCGCTGTCGAAGCTCTGCCTGACAGCGATCTGTATTTTGTTCATGGGCTGCGCGCTTTCGGTCATGAAGCCATTGGAACTACCCGATCAACCGATTGCCTTCGTGCATTGGTCTGGCAAAGATGCGAAGAAGCGATCCGGCGCCTTCGAGAGTGTCGCGGAACTCCCACCCACGCCGCGCGGACTCTTCGCTCCCGACCGTCAACACGAAGAAGAGATACGCGCCCATCTCCAGGCCGAGATGAACTTGAGCCTTCACGAACGCCTCGCCACCACACCCGGACGTCTGATGCTGTTATGGCCGAAGACGGGCGAAGTAACGCCGGTGGAATCAGCGCCTTTGGGTTCGCGTCCACTGGCCTGGTCCTCCGATCACAAGCGCCTGCTCTTCGCGTCGGCGCATCGTGGTCGGAAAGAACAACTCTACGAAGTCCATATCGAACGAAAGGACCTTCGGCGGCTGACGGTGGGTCCCGCCGAACATCCTCGTGGTGACTACGAGACTCAGGGCGATGAGGATCGGCTGCTCGTGCAACGACTGGTGCGCCGATCGAAGAGAGGGGTTTCGCGCAGTACTCTTCACCTGACGAAACCCGGTGGTCGACTCGGCCGAGCGATCGCCCACGACATTCCGCCTGGAACGATTCGCGTGGTTCCGGGCGGCGCCCGGCTCATCTATGAGCAAGTTCGTTCGCGACAGCGCCAGGGGCGCGCGGCGCTACTCGAATCGATGATTGGCTCGCGAAAGCTCGGTCCCGGTGGCGAAGAGGTCCTGCTCGTCCGCGGCCGTGAGCCGACTCTGACCCCCGATGGTGAGTGGATCGTGTTTGCATCTCCCTCGTCGGCGGGCTATCGACTGCGGCGCATGAGGCTGGATGGCACCTCCCGGGTGGCGATCAGCCCCGGGGGCAGCGAAGAACGGATGCCCTCCGTGTCGCCCGACGGACAATTCGTCGTATTCGTACAGATGACGAATGGCTACCGAAGGTTGGCCGTACGTAGCTTCGACGGAAAAAGCGAACAGCGCCTATTGAAGGACGGATGGTCTGAATTTCCCGTCTGGTAGCGGGCTGGTTTCTTGAACGTCAGCCGGAGCTTGCTTCGATCCTTGCGACTCGATGGTTGCCGAAGGGTCTGGAAGAAACCGGCACGAGCCCGAAAGACCATGAAACATCTTGATCATCGAGAGGACCGGTAAACCCATGAGCGCATCAACGCAGCAAGATCTCGTTGCCGTCCACGGCGGCCTCCAACAACTCGTCGATCGGATCGTTCCCTTCAATCAGAAGGCGGAGTTTCTCGGGAGGGCAGACGGTCTCCCTTCGATTCGAGTCACCTCGGCCGATCTGTCGACGATTCATCGTCTTGCCGATGGCGCGCTCTCTCCCTTGATCGGCCCGATGAAAAAAGAGGCGTATGATCGCGTGCTCGCCGAGAAGGTCGTGCTTTCCGAAGGTGGACGTTATGCGTGGGCGATCCCGATCTCGTTGCCCGTGACCGACGCAGAGGCAGCAGGACTCGAGTCGGGATCTTCTTGTGCCGTGCGAACGGAGGCAGGCGACCTGATCGCGATCATCGATGACCTCGAGGTTTTTGACTGGGACAAATTGGCGTACCTGAAGAGTGTGTACGGAACCGAGCGTGTTGATCATCCCGGTGGCCGAATCGTCGACAACGACGAGAGGAGCAAATTGGTCGGTGGGTCGATTCAGGCTCTTCCGCAGCCAGCCAATTCCGAGTACGGCGAGTTCATGCTCTCGCCCCAGATGGTGCGCGCGTTCATCCGCGACCGAAAGTGGGAGCGTGCGCTCGCCTTTCAGACTCGCAACCCGCTTCATCGGGCCCATGAATACGCCCTGGTCTACGGAATCGAGCAGCTCACGGCGGCGGGTCATTTCGCCGGAGCCGTCTTGAATCCGTTGATGGGCGAGCTGAAGGGCGACGATGTTCCGGCCGGGATGCGAATGCGCTGTTACCGCAAGCTACATAGTGAGCGACTGCTCGGAGAAGGCGACAAGGACGAAGCCGTCTGGAAGAAGGCGGGTTACGACATCTCGGATATCTTCGCGCTGCTCGGTCTCGACATCAAGATGTTCTACGGCGGCCCTTCAGAAGCGATCATGCACGGCATCTACCGCCAGAACTACGGTTTCTCGGACATCGTCATCGGTCGCAAGCATGCGGATGCGCCTTTCGAGGATGGCGAGGCGATCTGGGGCGACTTCGATGCGCAGGAAATTTTCGACAACCTTCCCGGTGAGCTTCATATCCAGCCCTGCAAGGTTGGCTTCGCGGCCTTCTACGAGTCGCTAGGCCGGGTGGATCTCACCGAACGTCATTCGGACGAGAAGCCCTTCTCGATTTCGGGAACCAAGGTGCGGGCCCAGCTGCAGGCCGGCGAACGACCCGACGCGCGAATCATGCGTCCCGAGACGTCGGATATCCTGATCGAGGCGTACAAGGAATAGCGACAGGGTTCTTGTCTGCTGAAGACTTCGCTGCGTTGCCGAACTAGACCATCCGGATTCGAGGCTGCTGCGCGTGGGCAAGCAGGGAAGTCTTGTCTGCGCCGTCGGCGGGGTGGACGCCGTAACCGAAAGCGAGACCGACGCGAACGGGCTGATTGAGCTCCTCGTCCTTCGAGATCGCGTCGGCCACCGCACGCGCCAATTCGAAGACGCGTTCTCCAGGGGTGCGCCCGGGTTCCGGCATCAGCACCGCGAACTCGTCCGCGCTAATCCGCGCCAATACATCGAAGTCGCGCAGGTGCGTGCGCAAGGCTTCGGCCAGCGCGGCGATGACGCGACTCGTGTGCGCCGCTCCCGCCTCCGCGGTCAGTTCGTCGCGGTTTTCTAATTGGCAGACACAGAGCGCGAGGGCATCTTCTCGCCCTGCGGCGCGGGAAATTTCTTCGAGCAGTCGCTTGTCGAGATAGGACTCGTTCGGTAGCCCGGTCTCTTCATCAAAGTTGCGATGCTGCTGGTTTTCGCGATGCGAATAGGCGTGATCGAGCGCGCGTTCCACGTAGGCCACGAAACGCCCGAAGACCTGCAGATCCTCATCGTCGAATCGACTCGCGAAGAATCGGTCCAGGGCGACCTTGTCGTAGACCGATACGGTTCCGATGACCTCACCAGATCGTTTGATTGGAGCGGTGAGAACGGAACGCATTTCGTCCGTGAGTTCGCTGAGGTTCGGATCAAGGCTGGCATCCTGGATCAAATGTGGGGCACGCCGGCGGATGGCATCGACCGTGACGGCCTTGTCGAGTCGGAAAAGCGCTTCTTGCGCCTTGCCTTCGGCGGCTCCGAAGTAGGAGCGGATCGAATAGCGCCGGGTGGTGGGATCCTGAAGCCGGACGATGGCATGATCGGCTTCGAGGATCATCGAGGCGGAGGAGGTGGCCAGCCTCGCCACCTCATTGGCCTCGGTGCAAGAGAGCATTCGGATCGAAGTCTCGTTGATCGCATTGATTCGCTCGGCCCGTGTCGCCAAACGCGCTTCGCGGTCGGTCCGTGCGATGGTTTCTGCTGCGGCCGCGGCGATTTCCTGCCAGCGTTCGAGCGCACCGCGGGACGACTCGCAGTCGGTCCCGGCCTGGATCGACAAGAGACCGATCAACTGATGACCCGCGAGCAGCGGAATGGCGGCGTAGCCCAGGCGTCCGTCCTCGTGGTGCAAGACGGTCGGCGTCTGGTTCTTGATCGCGACACCGTCGACGCCCGCCCCGGGCGCCAGTCGATACTCACCCCCAAAACCACCACCGGCAAGTGAGGTCGCCGCGAGTCGAAGGCTCCCGTCCGATTCTCGCAAGTAGAGATGGGCGATTCCCTGGCCGGCTTGCTCGGCGACGAAGCCGCAAAATTCTTCCAATCGCTCGGACAAGATCGCGGGGCCGCGCAACAGTCTCTGCACCTCGCGACTCGCGTCATAGCGTGCGGCTTGGCTACGCAGAGAGGAGTGTTCTTGTGCGCGTGCGATGATCTGGGCATCGAGGCTCGCGAGTTGCTCCATGAAGCGAAGGTCTTCATCCGAGAACACATCAGCCCGCGTCGCATGATGGACGTTGAGTACACCCAGTACGCGACCTGCATGAATCAGCGGCACACAGAGTGCAGATTCGACATCGACTCGTTCGCGAGTGAGGTCGAAGTCGCGTCGGTCGGCGCGTCCGCGGATCTGAATCGGACGGCCCTCGGCAGCGACGCGACC
>CAWLAJ010000199.1:0-7901 GCA_963854795.1 Deltaproteobacteria bacterium UBA4427
GATGACTAATCAACTTGCGATTGACGAACAGATTTTTCGGCCAACTCTTCTACGTGTGTGCGACCGTTTTCTGGACCACACGACCCGTGCACACGGCGCACGAGCCCATGCGACTTCGCCGGTACGATCGCGACAATCAAAATTCGCTTGAAAATGCGGGGACTTCTACGCCTATGCGGAGAAACTGGCCGAGGCCGACTCACGCGCTCCTGGATTCGAGGGCGAGAATATCCGTACGAAAGTCGGCGACCCGAAACGAAAAATCGCGGCGAGACCGCCGCGATTCATGAAACGAGAAACAACCGAGCTTCGATCCGAGTCGCTGCGACTGGAATCGACCTTCGCGTCCATTTCCCGTTCTTGTTCCTGCTCGTGCTCTAGCGTACTGACTACTTCTTGTGCCGCTGTCGCTTCAAGAGTTTGCGCTGTTTGTGCTTGCGCATCTTCTTGCGGCGCTTCTTGATCACACTACCCAACGGGTTTCTCCTTGCTTTGTAAAGCCTCGCCCAACTCGCGAGCGCGCCTAGGTTTAGAGACTCGACGCAGTCGTGTCAAGCGGATCGCCAGGAGATCTCGGCTCGATTGCAGGGGCCCTGGGGCTGATGATTTCCCCACGGGCGCTCGTGAGAAATCAGCGAAAGATCAGGCGGTCGAAGACCAGATTCCGAGCGCTGCCCAATGCGCGATTCACCACGTGTCGCCTCGGCAGGAAGGGTACGACCGGCGACTTGCGTTCACCGAGTCTGCCAATCGACTGGCTGATCTTTGCATGTCCGGGATCAATCATTTGTCCGCGGCGAAGGTAACGAAGCGCCTCCGCGCGCCGGCCGAATTCGAGGTAGACACGAGAAAGGTTGAAGTAAAGGTCGGGATTGAAGAACTCTTGCTTCGCGGCGGACTCACAGAGTGCGCGCGATTGCTCGAAATCGCGATCGACACAGGCGAGCGCGACGCCCAGAAGCGATCGCACTTGCGCATGATCGGGCGCGAGTTCATGCGCCTCGCGCAGCAAGGGAAGTGCTTCCTCAGGCTCGTTTTCAGCAAGCTTCTCTGCAGCCAGCTCGAAGAGTCGGCGGCCCTCGTCACATAGCGCGCGGTTCCGATTCCTGGGCGCGTCCAACACTTCGACCTCGGTTGTTTCTGTTTTCATCCGGCTCTCGGCTCCCAAACCTCGGTCGCGTGAACACACGACCGCCCTCCGGCGCTCTATCGGAATTTTCGCATGCGACCCGAAGCGAATTCATCACAAAGTGCAGAGATCACGTCGATTCCGCAACGAATGCGCAACTCAGTCGAATTTTTGCGGCGAGACTCGATCGTGGGAGCGAGCGTCGACCATGCCTTCGTCGCGGCTACGCGGCAGGGCGATTCCCATAGGTCCTTCGGCGAGGGCATCGCTTCCCGCGTCGAAAGATCGAAGCAGGGGTCGGGCAAGAGAATTGCGCGGGCTCACCGCGCGGGACTAATACTCGATGATCTCGAGGATATATCGCTTCTTCTCTTTGCCACTGGCGGCTGCCATCAGCGTACGGATCGCGGAGGCGTGTGCGCCCCCCTTCCCGATCACTTTGCCCAGGTCTTCCTTGGCGACTCGAAGTTCGAGGACATGTGCATGGTCCCCAATGACTTCTTTGATCTCGACTTCTTCCGGTCGATCCACCAAGGCCTTGATAATGTCCTCGATCAGCTGCTTCATCAAAACGCGCTACCTCTGCAAATCGGTCATGGTTCCTCAGCACCCGAAGTGCGGATCGATGCGATCGGGTGTGCGGGAGAAATCCTCTTGTGCAGTCGGAAAGTCACCTCGGGTGGTCCGTCTTTGGATTCCCGCTTTACGCGATCCCATCGAGTATTTGTCACGATGCCCGAGGGGACTCAAGGATCATCCGACCTTCAGAAATGATCCGCAACAGGTGAAGCCCCCCCAGCACCACTTTTTGTGCCCTAAAGGTGGTCCCCGACCCCGGTCGACTTCGATTTCGATGAAGCATCAGATGTCGAGAGTCGAATCGAGGACGGAAACGATTCAGCGAGGTGGAGCAAACCCGCTTTGGAATTCGGGCGAACGGCGATCCGTCGGCGGCGAAACCTCGCGGGTTACTCCGACGCGAAGCATGCGTGCTGCGCCTCCGATGTGCCGCGCATTGCGCAGAACCTGTTCAAGCAACCCCTCGTCGCAGACGGGCACGACTGCCTGGGTGACCAACGATTCCGCCGCCTCGCTCGGATCGAGCAGCTCGTGATACCGGTTCCCGGACTCCTCGATTGCCACGATCTCCGTGACCCTCGAAACCAGACCGAGCGAGCGATCCATCGCATCGCCCCATGGCGTTCGGTAGACGCTGAGTCGACCCTCCACTTCGCGAAGCCAGATCGTATTGCGGCCTAACAGGGTCGTGTTGGGGGTTTGCCAACCCTTGCTGGAAACCGAGTCGACGTCGCCGAGCACGACACGCGCTCCGCCCGGCTGTCTGATCGCGGTCGCGTTCAAACAGAGACCGCCGTTGGCCACGGTGCGGTTGAGGACGATCCATTCGTCGAGGGGACTGCGAAGCGGAAAAAAACCCTGCTGTGCCACGTCTCTCGTCAGGACGATCTCGCCCGATCGGAATTGTCGATCGAAGAAGGCGATCTGCTCGCGGCGGCCCGCGCGGGAAAGTCCGAGAACCCAGTCGTCCCCCCGTCGCGCCACTTCGAAGGTCCAGGCACCCAGTGAATAGCGCTCACCCTCGAGATCGGCCGAGTCGACGACTCCGACGCGAACGCCGACATTCACCTCGGGCTTGCGTGGAAGACACTGGTAGTCGGCCAGCTTCTCGGCCGGCCATTGCCATGAACACGACTCCGGGACCTCGATCCCAATTTGAATACCAGCGATCTCCAAACCACGTAGCCACGTTCGCGCCATCGATTCCCCTAGACTCATCTCGGAACAAGTTGAGACTCAAGCCGGAGGATTCCCTCCATAACCTTCATAGATCGGCAATTCGCCGGCAAGCTTGAGCGCCGTCAGCCGAACAATCCCACGAAGCGCGAATTTCAGGCGCGATCCGGGTGTCCCCTTCGAAGGATTTACGGGACATGTCGTCGGGGTAGAAGCCCAGCTCGATTTGGGGTACTCCATGAGCGCGCTGGAGTCGGTCGGCCCCAACGTATTCACCACCGGAAACGGACACGGGCCGCGAACGCCCGCCCGGGTTCATCGCGGAACTTCACTCTGTCAGCGAAGCCACGATCAGCCAGCGGAAACGACCAGAGACCTAGAAGAATCACGTCGCGCCAGGCCAGCCCAGGTCAAGTCGATGTCAGAAGGAGGAGAGGGATGGCCCAGCCCGTCGTAACCACTCGAATCCTCCGCCGCCTCCTGAAAACGGGAGCGCACCTTCGAGCCGAAAAGCTCCTCGAGAGAATCCATCCGGCTGACCTTGGGCCGCTTCTAGCCGATTTGACGCCCGACGAGATCCGGATCGTCATCGATCTCCTCTTCAAGCATCGCCGCGCCGCCACCATGCTTCGCGAGCTTCCGCCCGAACTGCTGCCCGAAATCATCGAAGCCATTTCCAACGAGCGAATGGCCGACGTTCTGAACCGTCTCGAAATCGATGACATGCTCGAATTGGTCGACGCACTTCCCGAAGAGCGCCGCGGCTCCGTCACGAAGCACTTGCCCGTCGCGAAGCGCGAAGAGCTTCGGCACGCGGAGCTCTATCCGCCGCGCAGCGCCGGGCGGGCGATGACGACCAACTTCATGGCACTGGACGAGAAGATGTCCGCCCAGGAAGCGATCGATTCGCTGCGTGCTTCACAGGTCGATGCCAATGACGAGATTCTCTACCTCTACGTCGTCGATGAACTTCAGCGTCTGACCGGCATCGTGCCGATTCGACGACTCGTCATGGCGCAGGTCGAAACACCGGTTCGCGATCTGGCGATTCGGGAAATGCTGAGCACGCCGCCGGATGCAGATCAGGAGGAAGTCGCGCGATTGGTCGCGCGCTACGACCTGCTGGCGATTCCGGTCACAGATATCGACGGCACGATGCTTGGCGTCATTACGGTCGACGACGTGATCGACGTCATCACCGAGGAAGCCACCCAGGACATCTACAATCTCGCCGGGCTCTCGGAGGAAGATCGCGTCTTCACGTCGGCACGGATTTCGATCAAGAAGCGCCTCCCGTGGATGCTCTTGAACCTCTGTACCGCTTTTACGGCGGGCGCCGTGATCGGACTGTTCGAGAGCACGATCGAACAGATGGTCGGTCTTGCCCTCTTCCTCCCCGTGGTTGCCGGTGTTGCCGGCAACGGGGGAATCCAGACCTTGACCGTGATTACCCGCGCCATTGCGCTCGGTGAAATCGAATTCTCGAGCGGTCTTCGCGCAGTGGGCAAGGAGATGTGGGTGGGATTGGTGGTGGGGATGGCCGCGGGCCTGATCAGCGGCGGCGTCGCCTACGCCCTCCACGGCAATATCTTCATGGGTGTCGTGCTGCTCGCTGCCATGATGGTCACGATGGTGACCGCGAGCCTCTTTGGCGCAGCCGTGCCACTTCTGCTCAAGGCGCTCCGGCTCGATCCCGCTCTGGGATCGGGAATCCTCGTGACCTTTGCCGCAGACGCCCTCGGCTTCTTCTCGTTTCTCGGGATCGCGACACTCCTGCTCAACCGGCTGGTCTGAAGCGCTCCTTTAGTTCTCGAGCGGACCGCGTCCGCCGACTGCGGATGCACCATTGCCCGGCCACCCATGGCCATCATCGGCGGGCGTCATCTCGACCCTGTTGACGGATTCTGCCCCGCTCGAATCAATTCGCTCAACGCGCTCCCAGACCCCTTCGTTTCGACGCAATTCATAGGTCGGCCAGAATTCGAGGTCGAGTTTCAAGGTAATGACGCTGGGCTTCCCATCGAGGTCGAGGGTCTTCAGTCGAACCGGGTCGTGGTCATGCTTGGTCCCCACCGCCTCGAGAAACGAATCCAGGTCCGTAACCGGGTTCCCGTCGACTTCGACAATCCGACTCGTCGCCTGGAGGCGATAGCGCGTCGACGGTGAGCCGTACCAGTGTCTCGAGACGTAGACCCCACCTCCGGAAATTCCGAACTGCGCAGCCAGTGCGGGATGCGGGGCTTGCAGCAGCGCCCCCGACCAGAGAACGGCACGCGTCGTACCTGTGCCCGCCATCTCCTTCGGCGCGACCTCGACAGTGAGTTCTTCTCCGTCGCGCAAGATCTCGATAACGAAGGTTCCTTCGCGTGTGGCCCGGCGCAAGTCCCGAGCACGCGTGACCGGATCACCGTCGATCGACAAGATGAGATCGCCCTCGCGAAAGAGCGATTCGCCGGGCATGTCGGCACTTCGATGCACGACGGAGAGAATTCGACGTCCCTCCGGATCATGTTTTTCGAGACGCCTGGCCTTGGCATCCGACAAGCCTCGATCTCGGGCTGCTGCCAGGGTGAGCGGATCGAGCTCGAGACCGAGTGAATGCCACGCGACCGGACGATGCTTACGAAGCGGATCCACCATTCGCTTGAGGTGTTGAGTCCCAATGCCGGCAAAGAATCCCTCTGTCCCGCTGCCGGTGCTGAAGGACGCCCAGAACGCAGTCACTCGCCCGAGACGGTCGGTCAAGACTCCGCCAACGGTCTGAGCGGCATCCTCGAGGGTGGTGATCTCGAGATTCGTCTGCCGAAACCGTGGCGGATGCGTGAGCGGCATCTGCATCGGTTCGCGTCGCGCGATGCGAGTTCGTCTAGAAACGACACGCTCGGTCGAAGTCAACCCAACCATCCAGACTTCGTCGCCGACGTCGAGATCGACGCTGCGAAGGGAAGCGGCGCGAACCGGCGTGTCGCCGATCAATTCGGGGTCGTAGCGAACCACGGCGAGATTTCGTTCTGGGTGGAGATAGACGAGCTCCGCGGGAACCTCGAGTGAACCGTTGAAAGTGAGTGTGATGTCGGCGAGCGCTATCGGCACGGTTTCGCGATCCACGACGACGAGACCGTCTCCCTTATCGACGATCAAACCCGTTCCGTGGAATTGCTCGCCGTGCACGCCATCGAGCCGATACGGAATCGAGGTGCGCACCATCACGAGCGAAGGCGCAATTCGACGCACCGCCCAGGGACCGTCAACGTCGAAATCCGTCTCTCCCCCCTTCGGAGGGACGACGCGGGGTGGGCTCGGCGACTGCGTACAGGGCCAACGACCGGTCGAGTCATCCCGAACACAATGTCGCATCGAAAACCAACGCCGGTCGTTGCGCAGCACGACAACCCGCGCGACGTTGGGTTGGGACAACAAGAAGAAACGGACGGAAAAACGAGAGCCGTCGGGCTGGCGCGCGAGAACCTGCTCGAACCGCTTGAGGGTCGGCGTCGGCTCACCGCCCAGATCGGTGATGACCGCACTTCGTGGCACCCCGGCGCGACGAAACGCATAGCCCGCACTCGCCACGTAAACGCCGCCCACCGGCACGGATGCATTCCGGGCCTGGTGATACGAGAGGGAATTCAGGACCCCACCGCCGTATTCGAGATAACTCGAAGGCGTGATCTCGTGTAGATCCGCGATCGGAATCTCGACGCGCTGCGGCACGCCACCCCTTTCGAGATCAAAGACGATGGTTCCGCCCACATGATCGTCGAGCAGGAACTCGATCGGCAGAAACGAATTCACGAATTCGCCGCCGACCCGGACGATCACGTCACCGACCTCAAGGGCCGAGGTCGCGGGTCCACCCGGAACGACTTCGCGAACAACGAGCATGCCCGTCCCGGATTTGAAAGAATGCCGGACCTTCGCCTCGGTCTCGGGCCGAAGTCCGAGTCGGCGAACCTCATCAAAGGGCTGATAGCTGAAGACGGTTTGGATCGTGCCGCGCGTGACCTCTTGGCCTTTGCGAATCAGGTCGATCGCTCGTTCGACTCGATCGAGCGGCAGATAGAAACTCGAGGCGGCGCGAACGCTACCGCCGGCATTGAGCGCGACGACCCGACCATCGATATCGATCACCGGAGAGCCCGAGGAACCACCGGAGGTCCCGGAAGCAGCCTGAATGTAGAAGGTATTGAAGTCGTTGAACGATGCGCGGCCGTAGACCGGGGCATCCCGATCGAGTCGTGCGATCGTGCCCTGGAGGATCGAGAGCTTCTCACCCGCATCGTTTCCCACGACCCGAATTTCCGTCCCGACCCGGGCGCCTTCGGGAACAAGCTCGAGCTGGCCCGAATCGATGAATCGAACGTCTTTCGGGTCATAGCGAAAAATGCCGAAGTCGTGGACGGGGTCGCGATAGATCGCCTGGACCTCGACCTCTTCGTTGTTCTGAAAGACGGCTTCCGCAACCACGGGTCCCGGCGTCACGACATGTCGATTGGTCAGGATCAGCCCGAGCTTTTCGTCCACGACGAAGCCGGTTGCCACAGACGTTCCCGGCACCTGGTCATCGAAGGCGCGCGGGGAGCTGACCCGAAGCACGACGACCGCAGAGGCCACCCGATCGAGTGTCTCTCGCCATGCCCGCGCCTCGGTCGCGCAATAGCCGGGATTTGATCCCAGAAAGACGAGCAGCAAGCCGATCCATGCGACTCGAGATTTCCAGCTCACTACGTTAGTCCGACGCATCACGCCC
The DNA here is from genome assembly GCA_963854795.1 of Deltaproteobacteria bacterium UBA4427. GTDB lineage: Bacteria > Myxococcota_A > UBA9160 > UBA9160 > UBA4427 > UBA4427. The sequence continues at coordinate 7,635 of CAWLAJ010000199.1, forward strand.
CGCTGCCTGGGAATTCGCTACGAGCTCGGGCAGCATACGATCGAGATATTGCTTCACGTATTTTCCGAAAACGTCGACTTCGAGATTCACCGCATCACCCTCGGTCAGATTCGAGAGAGTCGTGACTTCGAGTGTGTGGGGGATCAAGGCAACGTGAAATCCGTCGGGGTTGACCTCAACAATGGTGAGTGAGACGCCTTCGATCGTCACCGAGCCCTTGTTGACGAGTTGGCCCGCGAGGTCTTTGTCGCATTCAATGTGGAGAAG
>CAWLAJ010000200.1:0-7892 GCA_963854795.1 Deltaproteobacteria bacterium UBA4427
AAGCGTGCGCGGAAACTGCATTCTGACTTCCTCCTAGGAAGCCATAATTGTGAGGCACGGCCGTGACAACGACGGTCACGAGCGGAGCGAACCGGATAGGCAGAGAAATTCCTATCCGCCGCCAGCTCATGCTCGAAGAGGTGATGCGGAGAATGCCCGAGTATCGCATCGATCACTCGGGTGCGGCGTTGCTGCGCACCGAGTTCGTGCGCGGACATCTGCATCTGCCCTTCGAGTTCTAGGGGTTCGACCTTTCCCCTAGGTCGTCGCGCCTGTTCAGCTCGCTGGCGAGGATACGCTTGTCTAGTCGCCGTGACCCAAGACTTCGTCTTGAGTCATGCTCCTAGCTCGGCCCATGATCTCAGCGACGCGATGCACCAGCTCGACGGATGCTTCGATTTCTGCCTTGCGTGTGGATACGCTCTCGATGTTACAACCCAGCGCGAAGCCCTTGGTAGACGCGAAGGCATGGAGTTCGGCAAAGGTGGAAAGCGAGGCTTCGACGGAAGTCTCGAGGATGTCGTGCGAGTGGGCGAGTTCGTTTTCCAACCAGCGGGGCACGGAGATACCTAGCCACGCCAGAAACTCGAGCGTCTTGCGAGAACCGCACGGCGTGAGGGTGATCAGGATCGGGGGCATTGGCCGCGCTTCCGCCAAGCAGCGGTAGTGCAGGTCGCTCAAGACGTTCTTGCTCTGGGTGACGGAGTACACCGCCTGACTGATGAAGAAGCTGCACCCCCGGTCGAGCTTCTTGAGCACCCGAGCGTCCTCACTGGCGTGAGCGGCGTGGCGTTCAGCGATCAGTACGCCGCCAAGCGGGAGGGTTGGAGTCGCCCTCTTGCAGAGCCTATAGGCATCGCCGAGCCTGAGGCGGACCGCTTGTTGTCGTGAGGGTGCTCCGACCAACACGCAGGCCCCTCGCTGCGCCTCCAGTCGACCTAGCCAATCGACGAGCTCGGTTTCGTCCTGCCCCGAAACCGAGCGATAGACGATCTTGCGCTGAGGGACGTCCAGGTAATCGAAGGCGTACTCGAGCGGATCGATCGTCTGCATGAAGGGGAACGGGCGTTTGACGTCAGTGCGGCTGGACTCGTCCTGCAGGTCGTAGACAACGAGTGCGTCGATGGGCAGCGCGCTGATTCGCTGGCTTTGAATGGCCGCGACCCTCCGCCGCTTGTCCTCCGTGAAGGAGGTCTTGGGTGGCGTGATGCCGTAGGTCAGCAGGGTAGGGGGCCAGCTGTCTTCTCGCTGGGGCATGCCCAGAGCATGGACTCCTCAGCTCGGGTTGCCAAGGCGGGGTGTGATCTCGCTACCGACGCCGCGTCCGGTCCGCGTATTCGATCGACGCGTTCTCTAGCTCGAGGTCGCCGCTGGGCCGCTTCCACGTAACGCTGTCGCCCACCTGCGCGCCGCGAAGTGCCCGGGCAAAAGGAGATACCCAGCTTACCTTCCCCTGCTCGGCGTCCGACTCGTCTTCGCCGACGATGCTGTAGACCCCTTCCTCCCCGTTGGGTTCGGTGACGCGAACCGTCGCACCGAAATCGACCGCATCGGCTGGCTGGTTCGCGGGATCAACGGGGATTGCGCTGGCGATTCGCGATTTCGCATGCCGCAGGTTGCGATCGATGCGGCCCAGGTTTTCCTTCGCCGCGAGTCCATCGCCATCTCGAAGAGCGGCCCGGAACGGGGCGAATATGCCTAATCCGAGGCGCAGATCGTCGGCAACGCCGTTCTCGTCAGCTCGGGACTTGTGACGACGCCAGCTTGGGTGCGCTACGGCTGGAGTGGTTTCCCGGATCCCGAGATCACTCTCTTCAATGCCGAGGGCCTGCCGGCTTCCCCTTTCGAGGTCCCGGTCGTCGAGGCTGTGCCGGCTGCGAGCCAGCTCATCATCGCGTGCCTGATTACGCTCTTGGGAGCCTTGGTGTACCGAAAGCTACCTACCCCGAGATAGCGCGCGGCCCGGAACAGGGCCCTTGGGGTCTACTTGTCAGAACACCTAGTATCGGTGGTGCAGAAAACGCTGCTTATTTTGCCTATCCGTAATTGGAGGTTAGGCCGCGCGCCGAGCTGGGATCTCAATCGTCGTCATCGTCTTCGGTCTCAGGCGTGTGTCTTCGCCGCCGCGGCTTCCGGGAGGCTCGTATGGAACCGATGGCCATCGTCATGGCGTTCCTGGCTGTCTTTTACATCGTCTTCCGAGGCCCGCTCGTTGTCGCACCCAACGCCGCGATTGCCTTCGAACGCCGCCTGTTCGCGACCACCGGGCGTCTCCGAATCTTTGGATGGGTGATTCTGGTCCTGTACGCCGCGCCTTTGATCCTTACGGCACGTCAGGCGCACACCGCTCCGGGCGACGCCGCTGTTTGGATCGAGAGATTCGGCTGGTTCGTAGCTGCGACCGCGGTCTGGATCATCGCCACCCCGGGCCCCTGGAAGTGGTTCATGGATTCATTCTGGGATGCCGTGTCGGACCCGCCCGTGCTCCGGGCCATCGGTGTACTCGGCGTGGCCTTTGGGCTCTTCCTCGGTTGGGTCGCCTTCTTTGTCTTGTAGCGAATGCCGGCTTCTCGGGGGGCGCGGTGCTGACGACACAGAGACCGATTGACAGCGCCCGGAACGGGGAGCAGGCCTCCATCCGGAGGCTTGGTTGTCATATTGTCTAGTATCGGTGGTGCAGAAAACGCTGCTTATTTTGCCTATCCGCTGAGGACGTTGTCGAGTTGCGTGATCCCGACGGTCTGAAATTGCAGATTGGCTCGGGCGTGCCGCGCTAGGCGACAAATCCTCACATGAGGAGGAATTGGAATGAAACTCGAATTGATTGCGCTTCCGCATCGCGTTGGCTCCGAGATCCGCGGGCTTGACCCACGAGAAATCGCTGGGGCGGAGGAGGCTACGCTGCGAGAGGCGTTCTTGCGCAACAGCGTGCTGCTTTGGCGGGATGCGCAGCTTACGCCCGAGTCTCATCTCGCGCTCACCCGGATTCTCGGCGAGCCGGAGATCCATCCGATGGCACCGACCCGGCCGGGACAACCTCCGGAGATCATCGAGCCGAGTTACAGCGCAGGGAACGCGGATGATCCCGACGAGATCGTCGGTCATATCCCCTGGCACTCGGACCAGACCTATACGCAGCGCCCTTCCCGGGGAGCTCTGCTTCGCGCGATCGAAATCCCACCCGAAGGCGGCCAGACCGGATTCGTCGACACGGCTTCAGTCTACGAGGCGCTCACGGATGACCTTAAGGAGCAGGTCGAAGGACTCGAGGTCGTACACCGACTGGCGCGCGCCCATCGCCTCCTCGGCCTGCAACATGACGCTGAGAAGACGCGTGAGCTGGCGGACAAGTTCCCTGGCATTGTGCACCCGCTCGTCCGCGTCGATCCGAAGAGCGGTGTTCGTTCCCTCGACATCAGTCCGATGTTCGCCGACGCCATCGCCGGATGGTCGGCGGCTGAGAGTGAGACTTTGCTGACAAGGCTCCGCGAGTTCGCAACACAGAGCCGGTTCGTATACTGGCACGAATGGAAGCCCGATGATCTCATCATCTGGAACAACTATCGCACGCTCCACAGCGCCGCGGGACACAAGAACCGATATGTGCGGACGATGAACCGAACGACGCTCACGGGGGAGATCGATGGCCGACGCGCCGCCTGATCGCTCGACTCGGGCGATTTTTACCGGGACGCGGCCTCCCCTCTGGCTCTTGATGCTATTCGCGACCATGAGCCCCTTCTCGTTGCTGCTCTTCATTCCGGCACTCCCGCCCTTGGCCGAAGAGCTCGGCGTCGGGCTGGGCTCTGTGCAGTGGGTCATCACCGGCTTCTTGATCGGCGTCGGTACGATGCAGCTCGTGATCGGTCCGTTAGTCGACCGACTCGGACGGCGCACGGTCGTACTCACCGGCCTTGTTCTCTTTATCGTGACCAGCGCACTCGCCGCTGCAGCAAGCGAGATCAAGTTGTTGATCGGCCTGCGGGTCGCGCAGGCAATCTGCGTGGCTACGTTGAGTGTGGTTTCGCGAGCCACGGTTCAGGACGTGTTCAAGGGGACGGAAGCGGGCCGGGCGATGTCTTTCGTCACTCTGGCGCTGCAGCTCCCCGGCCTGCTCGCGCCCGCCATCGGTGGCGTGCTGGTTATGTACGCCGGCTGGCAGTCGCTCTTCCTGCTCCTGACGGCGATGGCGGTCATCCTTCTCGTGCTCGCCTACAGGTTTCTGCCTGAGACCCGTCCGGAGGCCCAGGTGGTCTCTCCGGCTCTCTCGCGCGTGTTCTCCGACTATCGCCGATTGGCTCGAAATCCCCAGTTCGCGACGAGCGCGGGCATCGTTGCGCTGACTGCGGCGGCCGCGATGACCCTGCTCACGGTGTTCCCGGCGGCGCTCACGGATCTCTTTGGCAAGTCACCGGATGTAGTCGGCTACTACACGTCCGCCTACAGCGTGATCTCGCTTTTGGGTGCGCTCGCGTCGGCGCAACTCGTAAAGAAACTAGGAGTGGGCCGCTTGATGGCCTCCGTGCTGGCGGCGATCGCAATCTACCTTTCCGGCTATCTGATCTGGTCGCAGGTGCTGTCCTTCAGCCTGACGAATCTCTTCATCTCCATTTCCGTTGTCGGCTTCGGTCAGTCGATCATCGTCTCCATGGGCTTTGCACGCGCGGTCGAAGCGGACGATGCGCTTCGGGGGACGGCATCAGGGTTCGCCGGAGCGTTGGCGTCGATCGTAAGCGCAGGATTCGTTGCTGTAGGCGCGAGTGTCTACGCGTTCGGACTCTCGATGTCGCTGGCCGTGGTTCTCGGCTGCTTCCTTTTGTCTTCGGCGATCTGCGGCGGACAGGCTTGGCGCGATCGCCCGAGCGGGCAGGAGCGTACGAGGATCGATTCCGACTGACGCGCGCGATCGAGAGCGAGAATGTGCGATCAGCCCGGGCGATGTATCGCGCAGATCTTGTTGCCGTCGGGATCGCGGAGGTAGGCAAGATAGCCGCCGCCCCCGCGAGGTCCCGGCGGGTCTTCGCAGGTCGTGCCGCCATTCGCGATCCCCGCGGCGTGGAACGCGTCTCCTTGCTCAGCCGAATCCACGTTGAAGCCGATGGTGCTGCCATTGCCATGAGTTGCGGGCTCCCCGTTGATCGGAGTCGTAATCGCGAAAAAACCCGCCGGACTCGTATAGACATAGCGGTTCTTGTTCGCGAAGCCCGGACCGATGCTCAGCGTGCCGAGCACAGCGTCGTAGAACTTCTTGGAAATCTCGAGATCATTCACACCTAGCATCACATGACTGAACACAAATATCACCTCGTACGTTCTCGATGTCGGGCGGCCTGCAATCAGAAGGTCCACTCTGGAGGCTGACGTCTTCAGCTATCCCTGCGTCAGCCCAACGCGATCGGAAGCGACCTCAGCCTTCGCACACCTAGGATGCTCGGCTTGTGGCGCAGCGCGCCGGCGTCGACCGCGAGCGTCACGCGCTCCTTCTTCGCCAGGAGCGCCTGAAGGGCAACGCGTGTCTCCATTCGAGCGAGGGCGGCCCCCAGGCAGAAATGTTTGCCGAGTCCGAAGCCGAGGTGCGTCTTGATATTCGGGCGGTCCATCAGGAAGCGGTTCGGCTCGGGAAATTCTGCCTCGTCGCGATTGGCCGAGCCCCAGAGCAGGGCCACGGTGCTGCCTTCCGGCAGCGGAACGCCGGCGACTTCGGTCGCGCGGGTCGTTCGCCGAAGATTTCCGATCGCGGGGCCATCGAGTCGGATCGACTCCTCGACGAAGGCACTGATCGATTCGGGGGCTTCGCGGAGCTTCGACCAGCCGTCTTGCACCTGCGCGGCGTGTCTGATGGTGGCGCCGACCAGGCCGACCGTGGTCTCGATGCCGCCGACCACGAGCTGAAACAGGATGGCCACCGCCTCCCAATGTTCGAGCCCGTTTTTCTCGTTGGCCGATTCCAGGACCGCTCGAGCGAGGTCTCCCATGATTTCCTCGCCGGGATGGGCGAGTTCCGCTTCGAAGCGTTCATTGAGATAGACCTGAAAGTCCTGTGTCTCTGCCGCGCTCTGTCTGCGCTCCTCCGCTGTCGCTGCTCCCCCCGACATGCGCATCGCATGGTCGGTCCAGGCCTGCAGCTTCGGGCGGTCTTCGAGGGGGAGACCGAGCAGGCGCGTCATGAGCTCGAGGGGGAGAGGGACCGCGAGGGCCTCGATGATATCGACTTCGGAAGCGTCGCCCATGTCCGCGACACAGCGCTCGGCGATCTCCATGGCCAGATTCGACATGCGCTCCATGCGCGATGGCGAGAACGTTCGGCCGACGACACGCCGATGGCGTGTGTGTATCTCGCCATCGGCGACGCCTAACACACGTGCCTGGGGTCGCCCGACGAGTTCGGTCTTCTGGAGTCGCGCACGCCCAGAATCGTCGCGCTGGACGACCGCGAGGAGTTCAGAAGAGAACGTTTCGGAGTCCCGGCTGACTTCGATGAGGTCCGCGTATCGGCTGATCGTGAAGTAGCCGGCATCCGGCACCTCCCAGACGGGAGCCTCCTTTCGAAGCCAGGCCCAGAAGGGAAAGGGATTCTCGATGATTTCGGGAGCTACGGGGTTCCACATATCGGTCTCCTGTGCTGGATACATCACGGTCTGACGAACGGCCGCAGGGAGTGTCTAAGCCTGAGGCCTCGTGGAACGGTTGTCCCGAGTCGTCTGGGCGGCGGGGTCGCCCGCCTGCATAGGACTATTATGGAGCGGCCTCCTTGGCGACTCCACCGATAAATATGACATTTGTACGGGTCGATCCCGACAAGGCTCGGCACGACATCGACGCGTCATCGAGGTCTCCCCTCACTCGGGCGGAGAGAAAAGCGCTTGCGATAGGACGAAGGGGTGAGTCCAGTTTCGCCCGGAACGGGTGAGTATGCCTCCATCCGAGGCTTGGTTGTCATATTGTCTAGTATCGGTGGTGCAGAAAACGCTGCTTATTTTGCCTATCCGCCGACTCTCAACCTTTCCCGGCGCCGGACTGACTCGGACTTCGACTCTCATGCGAAGCGAGCGGAGAATACCTCGGGGCCGAGTTCGCCCGACCAGCCCTCGCCCCGCATCATGGCTGCCGCGAGCCGACCGATCTCGTCGCTCGTCATGATTCCCCACGCGTTTCCGCCTACCGCGACGCCCAAACGGTCGTCGATCCGGTCGATGTAGGGCGCGCCGCTTCGCGTGTACGAAGTCATGCAGAAGTGACTTCTCACAGCACCGACTTCGAGACCGGGAATCATCTCCGAGAGCATCTTCACCATGAGGGAGGGGTCGTCCACGACGGTAGACCCCTTCGGCCCGTCCTCTGCATCTCCGTCGTCCGCGGTGCGCGAAGGTGCCCAGCGGAACGAATTGCCTTTGACGTAAGTCTTGCCGTCCGGGAACTCGCGGGGGGGCATTGCATAGAGGATTTGCGGTCCCGCCTCCCCTTGCAGCACCGCCGTCACGACTGGCATCTCGGCTTGCGGGCCGGGCCGGACCTCCGCTTGCACGATCGTCACGCCGATCAATGTGAGCGCCAGATCGCGCCTGAGCAGTCCCGTTTGATTCGTGAAGGCTCCCGTCGCGACCAACACCTGGTCGGCGCGCAGCGTCCGTCCGGTCAGGGTTTCGATCACGACTTCAGCGCTCTTGCGCTGGAGCTTGACGGCTGCGTCATTCACAACGGTCGCTCCGTTCTTCTCGGCGGCCGCGAGCTGCGCCTCGACCAGCTTCCGCGGATTGATGATCCTACCCCCCGGCTCGAGTAAGCCGCGTGAGTCCGCAGGGAAGCGGAGGTAGGGAAACCGGGCAGCGAGGTCGGACATCCCCAGCTCCTCGACCGGCACCTCGAGTTCTCTCGCGACGGCACGCGCGGGC
>CAWLAJ010000201.1:0-7884 GCA_963854795.1 Deltaproteobacteria bacterium UBA4427
CTTTGCGATCGAAATCCTATCAGTTCTGCGCTCCTCGGTCCGCGCGCTCCTCGAGGCCTGTCCTGCGGTCCGCTTTTGCTGCAATCTCTCGGTCGAGTCGGCCGCCCGCGTCAATTGGAGTCACATAGAACGGCTCTCGTGAAGTTGCCGCCAATCTCGGACGCGGTCTTGCGATGCCCTCGAGTGCGGCGACCGAGCATGGCGTTGGATCGACGCTTTCGGTTGCCGATGTCAGAACGCCGGAATCTGAATGGGTGTGGTGATGACGGAAACCGAGTAGCAGATCGTGAAATCAGTGGGATTCGTCCTGGCGCTGGTCATGGTCTTGGGACTCCAGTCGCTGCGGCCACATTCGGGCCGTCAGGGCAGCTGGCGAGTGAATACATCGCTGTGGGCGCTCAACGCTGCGATATTGGGTCTCTTGTGTGCGGGATGCGCATGCGCGGTTTCACGCTGGGCGGAAGCGCATGAGATCGGTCTGCTCAATCGAATCGAGCTCGGCGCGTGGGCCGCGATTCCGTTGACCGTGCTGGTGATGGATTTCGTGAGCTATGTCTGGCATCGCGCGAACCATCGCATCTCACTGCTCTGGCGACTGCATCAGGTTCATCATTCGGATTCGAATTTCACTGCGACGACGGCACTGCGCTTTCATTTCGGGGAGCTGATTCTCGCTCTGCCCCTGCGACTCGTCGCCGTCCTGAGTCTGGGTGTCTCGGTCCCAGGCGTCATCGTCTTCGAATTGATCTTTGCCTTCGCCAATTTCTTCGAGCATGGGGATATCGATCTTCCACTCTGGCTCGAAGATGGGATCGCGACGATCTTGATCACGCCCGCACTGCATCGACGGCATCACAGTTGCGAGTCCGAATTACTGAATAGTAACTACGGAACGATCTTCTCCTTCTGGGATCGCCTGTTCGGCTCCTTTGGTTGGAGTGACTCGGAGATGTCGGTCGAAATCGGCTTGCCCGAGATCAGCAAGGAATTGAGTCCCTACGACACGATCATGCTTCCGACGCGTGGTGTCTTCCCGGGGCGTTGAGTTCGTTCTGCGATGTCCGCTCGGCGCGCGGGGACTCGCCAATCCGGTTACACTCGAAGCAATCCCATGTGAGGTAGATCATGACGCCCCCCCCGGCCGACGAGCAAGAGACTTCGACGTTCTGCCGAGTTTGCGAACCGGCCTGCGGCCTCCTGGCGACCGTTCGTGATGGCGAACTCGTCCGACTTCGGCCGGACAAGGACAATCCCGTGACACGGGGATTCGCCTGCAACAAGGGGCTGGCCGGCGACGAGATCCATCGGGACCCCGATCGCGTCGACTACCCGCTCCGGCGGACCGCGGAGGGCGGATTCGAGAGAGTGAGCTGGGAGGAAGCGATTCGCGACATCGCGCAGCGGTTGGCGGCAATCAAGAACGAACATGGCGCCAGCGCGATCGCACCCTACATCGGCAATCCCACCGCCTTCAATACGCTGGCCGCGCCCGCGATCGGAGCGCTCTTTGCTCAGCTCGGCGTGCGACGTTCCTTTTCTTCGGGAACCCAGGACTGCGCCAACAAATTTGCGGGCAGCGAAGCCGTCTTCGGATCGAGCACGATGCATCCCATTCCGGATCTCGTGAATACGGATTTCCTTCTTTCCTTCGGTGCGAATCCGAGAGTCAGTCACGCGAGTTTCATCTCGATCGCCGATCCGATCCGCGTTTTGAAATCGATCGTTTCGCGCGGAGGGAAGGTCGTTCACGTGAACCCGCGCGAAATCGAGAATGAGAGGACGCGTGCTGGCGAGACCCTGCTGGTTCGTCCCGACACGGACGTCTATCTCCTCGCCGCTTTGATCCATGAGATCGATCAACTCGGGGCGTTCGACGAGGAGATCACGACGCAATACGCGAAGCACCTCGACGGGCTTCGGGCGTTCGTATCGCAATACCCGGCCGATCGCGTGGCAAACGCCGTCGGGGTTTCTGCTGAGCGGATTCGAGAACTGGCGCGAGGTTTCTCTTCTGCGCCCTCGGCCTCTGTGCATATGTCGACCGGCGTGAATATGGGTCGTCAGGGCACGCTCGCCTATTGGCTCATGCACATGTTGAGTTTTGTGACCGGGAACCTCGATCGTCGCGGTGGAAATATTCTCTCCGTCGGATTCTATGAAAGTGCAAAGGCGGGGCGTCGTTCGTTCGCGGATAGTTTTGTCGAGACGGAACACGGAACGATTCGCAAAGGCAGTCTGCCAGGGACATTGCTTCCGGATTATGTCCTTCGAGAGGAGGATCCTGTTCGCGCGATGTTCGTCGTCGCCGGCAATCCCGTCCTTTCGATCGGCGGAGAAGATCGACTGCGTGCGGCGATGGAAGCCCTCGACTTCCTGGTCGTCGTGGACTTCTATCGAAACGCCACAGCAGAGTATGCAGACTACGTCCTGCCTAGCACGGACGCTTTCGAGCGTGCGGACATCAACATCACGGGCCTGGGTCTCCAGCACGAACCGTGGATTCAGTTTACGGACCGGGTTGTGAAGCCAAGGGGCGAGAGGCGTGAGGAGTGGTGGATCCTTGGGCGGATCGCGCAGGCGATGGGATTCAAGTCGCCCTTCGACGACCGTGACGACCGCGATGAGAACGGTGATTATGGGGACCCGGAAGGTGAGGGGCCGCCGGTCTTGTGGGGACGAATCGATCATATGTTGAAGGCGCGCGGCCTCACGCTCGAAGAGGTGCGGGCGAAGCCTCATGGCGTCCGCTTCGAAGGACTCACGCCCGGCCGGTTTTATTCGGATCATCTACAGACGAAGGATGGAAAGGTGGATTGTTGTCCGCCCGGGTTTGCGGCGGCGCTCTCACGCTGTGAGGAGCAATTCCTCGAGCTGGAGGAGGAGGGCCCCGAGCGCCTGAAGATGATCAGTCTGCGTGATCCCTATATGCACAATAGTTGGTACGCCAATCTGGAACGCATGAAGGGCGGGACGAAGGATCGCAACTATCTCTATATCCATTCCCGAGATGCAGAAAAGAATGCGCTGGAACCGGGTGCCAAGATCCGGGTTTCGAATGCCTGGGGGGCGATCGAGGTCGAACTTCGTGTGGACGACGGGTTGAAGCCCGGCGTCGTCGCGCTCACTCATGGCTGGGGAAATGCGAAGACGCCGGGGATGCGCGTCGCGCAGGAAACGCCCGGTGCGAATCAAAACGCGCTCTTGCCATCGGGCCCCGGGAGCTTCGACCCGTTGTCGAATCAGGCGTTCATGACCGGCATTCCCGTCGATCTAGCGCCGATCTAGCTTCTATCAACCTCATCCGCTGCCCCGGTCGAAACAGATCTTGGGCGCGACAGAAGGAGTGGCCATGGCGTCGCTGAATGCAGAACAATTCGAGTTCCAGGAATTCGCTCGTCGATGGCTCGATGAGAATCGTCCGGCGCCTCCCGAAGAGCGTCTTCCGATTACGCCCCTCGAGATCATGAAGGAATCCCATCGCGACTATTTGCAGGACTGGCAGGGCAAGGTTCATGCGGCGGGCCTGGTCGGTGCTGACTACCCGGTCGAATACGGCGGTTTCGGACACGAGGGCTTTCAGGGGATCGCGAATCAGGAGCTCGCGCGCGCGGGGACGCCGATGCTCATCAACATCGTCGGTCTCAACATGGCGGCTCCGACGATTCTCGCTCACGGAACGGAAGAGCAGAAGAAGTTGCTCATCCCAGGCTGTCTCAGCGGTTCGGAGATCTGGTGCCAGGGCTTCAGCGAGCCGGGCGCCGGCTCCGACATGGCAAACCAACAGACTCTCGCGACGGCAGATGGCGACAATTGGATCATCAATGGTCACAAGGTCTGGACGAGTCTCGGTCATTTCGCGAAGTGGATGATCCTGATCGCACGCACGAGCAAGCATCACAAATACGACGGTCTGACGTATTTCTTGATGCCGATCGCCGGAAACGCGGGCGTGACGGTCCGCCCGTTGGTGAAGATCACCGGGGAATCCGGATTCAACGAGGTGCTCTTCGAGGACGCGGTCGTTTCCGACGATCTTCGCCTCGATGAAGTCGGCAAGGGATGGACCGTGGCGATGACGACCCTGACCTTCGAACGCGGAGCCGCGGAGAGTGCGGGTGGCGGTGGTGGCGACTTCGCTCGCTCCGTGCAGAAGCTCGTCGAGCTCGCCCGGAGTTCCCGGCGCGAGGGCCGATCCGCCTCGGATGACCCGCTGGTCCGAGACGCAATCGCTGGCCGCGCAATCGTCGCTGAGGGGATTCGACAGAACGGACGCCGCGCGCGTGTGCCGGCGTTGTGCGATCACCCGATGAGGCTGCCCCTTCAGCAGAAGGTCACGGCGAGCGAATTTTCTCAGGGCAACTCGCGACTTGGCGTCGAAATCGCAGGCGCCCATTCGACGCTCTACAAACTCGACCCGGCCGCCCCTGACGCCGGCTACTGGCCGCTGTCGTACATGAATTCCTACGGACATACGATCGCCGCGGGTACGAATGAGATTCAACGCAATATTCTCGGCGAGCGCGTGCTCGGCCTCCCAAAGTCGAAATGAGTACGGTCATGACAGAATCAACTCCGAAGACAACGAAACCCAGCAACGTGGCGTCGGAGCCGATGCCGAAGGACTTCGGCTTCGGGCCGGACGAGGAAATGCTGCGTGATCTGGCGAAGAAGCTGCTCGATGTCGAGATGCCGATCGAGAAGATGCGCCGTCTCGTCGCTCTCGATCCGACATCGACCTATGAACAGGGAGAGCGTCCGGGCTGGGACGAGGAGCTGTGGAAACAATGTGTGGAGCTCGGGTGGACGGGATTGGCGGTTCCGGAGGAACTCGGGGGCATCGGCGTGAAGATGGTCGGTATCGCCGGTCTCGTCGAAGAAGTCGGTCGCCACGCACTCGCTTCTCCCCTGATCGCGACGCTCAATGCAACCTATGCCCTGCGCGAAGCGGGAACCGGGGAAGCGAACGCCTGGCTCGCCCGAATCGCCGAGGGTCGCGCCGCATCGCTCGCCATCACGAATCAACACGGTTCCTGGGAGCAGGCAAGCTCCGACGTCGTGGCGTCACGAACCGCAGACGGTTTGTCGCTCTCGGGCAGCGCGTTCTTCGTACAGGATGCCTTCAAAGCAGACTTCTTCGTCGTGCTCGCGCGAGCAGACGATCGATCGGAAGCGGACTCGGACGAGTCTTACTTGCTATGCGTGGTTCCAGCGTCTGCAGCGGGGCTCGAGATCTCCCAGGACCATATCCACGATCTCACCCGGGATCAGGCGACGCTTCGCTTCGACAACGTGAGCGTGTCGTCCGACGAGCTGGTTTCTTCGGCCGGTGCCCTCGCGCTGGTCCGCGCCTGGCCAGCGATTCTCTCGACGATCTCCGCGGATCTGTGTGGCACCAGCGAGTGGCAACTCCAGACCACCGTGGAATACGCCAAGACCCGCAAGCAATTCGATCGTCCCATCGGCTTCTTTCAGGCGGTCAAACATCCTCTCACCAATGCCATGATCGAGATCGACCGCGCCCGCTCGCTGCTCTATCACGCGGCTTGCTGTATCGATTCCGGGAGTGATGAGGCTCTGGACATGGCACGGATGGCGAAGAGCGCGGCTTCAGACGCGGGTCGTTTCATGTCCGATCGTTCCGTTCAGCTTCACGGCGGGATCGGATTCACCTGGGAATGCGACATCCATCTCTATTTCAAACGCAGCATGCACAACCAGGTTCTCTACGGCGACGGAGCCCATCAGCGGCGACTGCTGGCGGTTGCGATCATGGGGCCAATCTCGTCATCCGAAGTCACTCCTTGAGCGGAGAACGTCCGAAACGCAACCTGGAAGTCGAGTTCTTCCGCATGTTGAACCGTGTCGTCGAACCGGTGGTTCGAGCGGGGGTGGGTTCACCGCGAATCGTCCCGACGGGCTTCATCGTTCTGGAAACGATCGGGCGAAAATCCGGAAAAACGCGGCGAAGTCCACTGGCGGCGACTCGGCTGGGCAAATATGTGATCGTGGCGACCTATCGCGGAGACGGCTCCCAATGGGTTCGAAACCTGGCGGCGCAGCCGCGCACGCGGTTTTGGCTAGGCGGGAAGGCGCGCGACGCTCGTGCGTTCGTGATGCACGAGGGCAAACGCTTTCGTGTTCCTAAATCGCTGCCGGCGGGAATGCAGAAAGTCGTTCGCTTCCTGGCGCCCTATACCAAAGCCGGCTGGGCCTTCGCCGTGCTCTCGCCGCGATGATCCCGTTACTCGGGCAGCGAATCCGCTGAGTATTGCGCGAGAAATTCCTCGCTCGGCGGGATCGGATTGATGACATCGATCAAGATGCCGTTCGGATCTTGCCTGATGAAATGACGCTGCCCAAAGGGTTCGTCGCGCAGGGTCTGAACCAGGGGTAGGGCGGCTTGTTTTGCGAGTTTGAATTCCGCGTCGACATCCTCGACTTCGAAATTCAGGATCAGGCCCTGCGCATTGCCGCGGCCCCGAACGACCTCGGGAAGGGTCTGGTGGTCGCCCGCGAGGACCGCCAGATTGACGGATGGGTCCTCTTTCGACTGGAGATGGATGTACCAGTCGCTCTCGAATTTCGCCTCGAAGCGGAAATGATCGATGTAGAAAGAGGCGGTCCCGGTGACATCGTCGGTCATCAGGACGGGATAATATTGAGTGGACTTCATGCCGGTCTCTCCAGGATTAGGTAACATTCAAGTTGAATGTATAGATAATATTCAGTGTGAATGTTTCAAGGGACGGACGTGGAATCGAGAAAAGAGAAGTCGAACCGCATCCGGACCGAGGCCACGCGGGGCGCCCTGATCAAAGCGGCGAGACATCTTTTCGCCGAGAAGGGCTTTGCGGATACGGGGACGCCCGAAATCGTTTCCGTCGCGGGGGTGACGCGCGGCGCCCTCCATCACCATTTCGTCGACAAGCAGGGGCTCTTCCGCGCCGTCATCGAGCGTGAAGCGGAACTCGTCGCGGAAGCAATCGGCCTCGAATCGGCAATGCCCGAAAGCGCGCTCGATGCGATGGTGCGCGGGGCGGAGGCCTATTTCGACGCGATGGCTGCACCCGGGCGATCGCGATTGCTCTTGCTCGAGGGGCCCGCCATTCTGGGTGTTCACGTGATGGAGGAGATCGATCGACGTACGGGTCAGCGCGAACTCAGGGAGGGTCTGGCGCTGGTCATTGGGGGCGCGAAGGTCGAGGTCCCTCTCGATGCTCTCACCGGCGTTTTGTCCGCGGCCTTTGACAAGGCCGCACTCGCGATCGCGTTTGGTGATCCGAGCGAGGACTACAAAGAAGCGATTCGAATTCTCGTGGCGGGAATTCCCGGAATCGATGCGGATGCGCAAACGACTTGAATGAAGACTCATCGCCGCGGTCACGAGAAATCGGCCCGGCGATTGGGAATGAATGAACAAGGAGATGGAAGTCATGACCGAACTAGCGAGACGACCGGCGAAGACGGGGATCGAGGAAATCGTAGACATCATGAAGCGCGATGGAGCCATGGTTCTCGAGGATGTCCTCCGTACCGAAGACGTTGGCCAGATCACTGCGGAGATCATGCCCTACGTCGAAGCGACGAAAGACGGTGTCGATGACTTCACCGGACGCAAAACGCGGCGGACCGGAGCACTCGTCGCGCGCTCCAAGGCCTGTCGCCAGCTCATCACCCACGAAACCGTCTGCGGTTCTGCGAGGAAATTCCTCGAGCCATGGTGTGAGCGAATCCAGCTTCATCTCTCGCAGGTGATCGCGATCGGTCCCGGGCAGACGGCGCAGGACATCCATCGCGACCGATGGGCCTGGGGTACGCATATCAAGAGCGTCGAACCCCAATTCAACTCGATCTGGGCCATCACTGAATTCACGGCCGAAAACG
>CAWLAJ010000202.1:0-7853 GCA_963854795.1 Deltaproteobacteria bacterium UBA4427
AGACGAGGTCGGCACCGTGTTGAATGACGCTGAAGAGTAGCTCTCGACCCAGTTCGCCACGGCGTCTCTCCGTGACATCCCGCGCGAGAACCAGCGTACGGTCGCTGTGGTCGTTTGCTTTGAAGGACGTCGCTCTGGACTCGATCCAGCGCCAACTTCCGTCGGCGTGACGACCGCGCGTAACCGCATAGTCGGTTGTCCGACTCCCTTCGAGTTCATCGAGCCCACTTTCGGCGACGGGGCGATCATCAGGATGAACGAGAAAGTCGGCCGGCTGGCCGATGAAGAACTCGGGTTCGCGACCGAGAATGGCCAGGCTCGCCGGCGACATATAGGTAATGAAGCCTTCGGCATCGATTTCGACGAGCATGTCGTGGGTTTGAGACGCCAGCGCGTCGAAGCGCGCGCGATTGGCTTGAGCATCCTCGTCCGCGCGCAACCGATCGATCGCTGCAGCCGCCAAGATCGCGAAAGAGGTGAGCACCGAGCGCACGAGATCCGTGTCGTGAATCGGCTTGCGTCCGTAGCCGCCGATGATGCCGAGTACGCTGCCATCGGTACGCAGAAGCGGTAGGCCGGCATAGGAATCAAAGTCATGTCCGATTCGATCTGGAACCGCCGGCATGAGCTGACCGATCGCCGTTGGATGGATGCAGATTTCACCGTTGGCGACGTCTTGATCGGGCAGGTTTTCGAGCGCGTAGGTCTCGTCGTCGAGAAAGACACCATCCTGCCAAGCGACGAGTAGCTCGAGGTTCGCGGGGTCGTGTTCGGAGACGAGGCCGAGGACGATGCGATCCATTCCGATCGCCTGGGCGATCATCTCGGCGATGGGCTGGAACGATCCGGTTCCCTCGCTCGAAAGCCCCTCTGCGATGGTTCGAAGCGCTTGCTCGACCTTTTTGCGCAGCGTGATTTCCTGATAGAGGATGGTGATCTGGCGAGTGGAGTCCTCTCGTCGGCTGGCCTCCCAGGTCGAGGAAAACCATGAAATCGATCCGTCGTCGTGGACGTAGTCGAAATCGCCCGAGCCACTCGTTACCTGCTCATCTTGGCTCGCCTGGTACCAGACGGTGTCCATTGACGCTCGACACGACTCGCTGACGCGTTCTCGAATCTCGAGGACGGTCGAGCAATTCCCGAATACCTCACGAAACCGGCGATTGGAAAATTGGATCTCGCCGTCGCTGGTGACGATGACGGCGGCCCGGGTTGCGGACTCCGCAATCGCCCGGTGGTGGGCCTCGCGCGTTCGTTCGGTCACTCCCTGGAGCGATTGCTCGGTCCGGTCGCGGCAGACGGCGACCAGTCGCTGTCGCCCCTGTTCGTCCATGTAGGCGCGTGCGTTGGCTTCGAATTCGACGCGATGGCCATCGGCGTGGTCACAGCGGAAGCGAAGGGTCGCGTCGTCTCCGGTATCGACCAGTTTTCGAAAAGTGGCGAGAGTCGAGAGGCGATCATCTGGAATGATCGCCTCCAGGAAGCTCATGCCGACGAAGTAGGACACGGGGCGGCCGAGGATTCGTTCGACCGCTTGACTGACAAAGGTGATGCGGCCGTCCAGCCTCAGTTCGACGACGACATCACCGATGTGGCGAAGGAGTTCTTCCTCTCGCCGCGTCTGTGAGAATCCGTCGCTCGGCATCCGGTCTACCCGCCGCGTCGTCGCGGCAGCCCGGGACGGGCGCCTCCGTGACACATCGGTATATAGAGTATCGAGGGGCGCCCAGAAAGACCACA
This sequence comes from Deltaproteobacteria bacterium UBA4427, assembly GCA_963854795.1. Lineage (GTDB taxonomy): Bacteria > Myxococcota_A > UBA9160 > UBA9160 > UBA4427 > UBA4427. The sequence goes on from CAWLAJ010000202.1 coordinate 1,741, forward strand.
ACGGGGTTTGAAATTGAACCGACTGATTACATGGAGTCGGCAAACGGTCTCAAAGGACGACGGGCGCGATGCTGGCGCCTGCACTCAGTAGAGACTTAACATTCGGCCAGCCATTGCGAGAACGGAAACGACGAGCACGGGTCGGATCAGGCGTTCCCCACCGCGTACGGCGGCGCGCGCACCCAGTTCCCCACCCAGAGCAAATCCGACGACCAGGGCGGATGCCAGTGGCCAATCGACCTGGTCGTGCGCGATGAAGACGGGAACGGCGACCAACGTCAGGGCACCGATGATCAGCACCTTGATGGCGTTTGCGCGAACGAGATCGAGACCGCTGCGTGCCAGGGCTGCGATCAGGAACAGGCCGACGCCAGCCTGGATGGCACCGCCATAAATCCCGATGCCGAAGAAGAGCGTCCAATTCCAGAATTTCGAGCGCGCCTCGACCGGCTTCGTCGCATCGACGGGCCGCGCCTGTCGGAGTATCGGGAAGAGCAACCCGACCATGGCGACTCCGAAGACCTGTCTGAAGATCTCCGCGGACATGCGCGAGGCGATCGTTGCGCCGATCAGTGCGCCGATCACGATCGGCAGTAGGATCGGCATCGCACCGCGAAGACCGTCGAGGCCCTCCTTTCGAAAGCGGAGGGTCGAGACCACGTTCTGGAAGAGCACGCCGATGCGGTTCGTGCCATTGGCAGTGGTCGCCGGCAATCCCATGAAAACCAGCAGCGGGACCGTCAACAGCGAGCCTCCACCGGCCAGTGTGTTGATGACACCCGCGACCAACCCGCCGAGCACAAGAAGCATCCAGGTCGTGAGGTCGTCCATCCGTGTCCTTTGGCTCGCGCCGGCCAACGCGAATCGGCTCGCCTACTGGCGACGGAGCATGCACACTCTGGAAGCACGATGCCAGAGCCACGAGGGAGGAATCAGCGTTGAAGGAAATTCGCGCCTGTGGAGGATGGGATTCGCCCATCGGATCCGAGGATCTCGTGCGCGGTGCCCTTCGCCTCTCTGCGCCCCGGCTCGAAGGCGAGCACTTGTTCTGGCTGGAGGGGCGCCCCTCGGAGGACGGCCGACAGGTGGTGATGGTCGGGTCGCTCAGTGTGGAGGAAGGGATCGACCGGATCGCCGAAGCCAGTCCGCCCGGCCGAAACGTTCGCAGTCGGGTTCACGAATATGGGGGTGGGGAATACGCGATCTGGCGCGATCGGATCTTCTTCGTCGACGATGCGGATGGCCAGATCCACGGCGGGCGGATCGGCGCAGCCACCCGGCCACTGACTCGTGGTGATTCTTGTTATGCCGATCTGGTTCCCTCGCCAGACGGTCGTTGGCTCCTGGCGGTCGAAGAACTTCCGTGTGGCGATGGCGAGCCCGAGAATCGATTGATCGCGATCTCGCTTCCCGAGCATTCCGGGCCATCCGGCATGGCCGCTCCCGGCGATCCTCTCGTGGTCGCGGCGGGACATGATTTCTACGCGTCGTCTTGTTTTGCTCCGGCCGGAGACCGAGTCGCCTTTCTGGCGTGGGATCATCCGAACATGCCGTGGAACGAAACCGTGCTCGAGGCCGTCGCATGGGGAGCAGAGGGGCCAAAGGGCCCGCCGCGAAAGATCGCGGGCAGTGCGAGAGAATCCCTGTTTCAACCGCGATTCTCTTCGAAGGGCGAACTTTTCGTGGTGAGCGACCGGTCGGGTTGGTGGAACTTGATGCGCGTCGGCGATTCCGGAGTCGTCCCGGTTCAGAACGAGTCGGCTGAAATCGGTCATCCACAATGGGTCTTTGGTTTGTCGCGCTGGGCGTTCATCGGCGAGCACGAAGTCCTTGCGAGCGTGACCCGTGACGGCGCGGACGCTCTGTCTCGGATGAACGTCGAGTCCGGCAGGACCCAGACGCTGGCGTCCGCGTTCACGTCGATCGGCGGCATCGAAACCGAAGCCGGATGGGCCGCCTGCATCGCGGGTTCGCCGACGACGGGCTCCGGTCTCTTCGTCTGGCGGCTCGAGGACGGGACACCACGCTGTGTTCGCGAGAGTTCGTCGCTCGAGATTCCCGAGGCGACGATCAGTCATGGGGCAGCGGTGGAAGTCCGTTCAGTCGACGGGCGCAGCACGCACGCCTTCGTCTACACGCCGAACTCTTCTTCGAATCGACCGGCACCCGGAGAGCGCTATCCCCTGGTCGTGAAGAGCCACGGCGGCCCAACGGCGGCGACCAGTTCCGCACTCGATCCTCGAATCCAATATTGGACCAGTCGTGGGTTCGTCGTGGCGGACGTGAACTATGGTGGGTCGACGGGCTACGGCCGTCCCTATCGCGATCGACTCGAGCGCCAGTGGGGGATCGTCGATGTGGAAGACTGTGTCGCGGTCGCCCGTTCGCTGGCCGCGGACGGCTTGGTCGACGAGCGTCGTATGGCGATCAGCGGTGGCAGCGCAGGCGGGTATACGACGCTGTGTGCGCTGACGTTCCACGACACATTTTCAGCCGGCGCCAGCCACTACGGAATCGGAGATCTCGAGTCGTTGGCCCGCGATACCCATAAGTTCGAGTCTCGCTATACGGATTGGCTCGTGGGCCCACTGCCCGCCGAACGCGCCCGTTATGTCGAGCGATCGCCGATCCATCACCACGACCGATTGGATTGTCCGGTGATCTTTTTCCAAGGTCTCGAGGATCGCGTTGTGCCGCCGAACCAGGCGGAGGCGATGGTGGCGGTCCTTGCGGAGCGCGGCATCACGCACGCCTATGTGCCCTTCGAGGGAGAGCAACACGGCTTTCGTCGAGCCGAGAATATCCGTACTACCCTCGACGGCGAACTCTATTTCTATTCGAAGATCTTCGGCTTCGACGCCCGGCAACCGGCGGGCGTCGACGTCATTGGGCCCCGCACCCGGAACTGAGTGACTGACCATGCGATCTCGACGAGCGTGCATCGGTGCACTCCTTCTTTTCCTTCTGGCAACGATCACGAGTTGTGTTCCGCCAAGAGGCGGATGGGATCTTTCGGCTCTCGTTGGACAACGGCCGGAATTGTCCATGCGGGGCGCCCATCGTCTGGGCGATCTGATTCCCTTTCCAGCGCTGGTCGACGATCGCATCGTTCTGGTCGCCTGCCGGTTTGAGACCGGACAGAGAATCCGCGTGGCCGGTGCGGGGTCGGGGTGGTCGCAAGAGTGGGGGCGTCTGGCGGTGAGCGCGCTCGATCGCGGCTTGCGGGGAGTCGAGCTGGATCTTCTCGACGCGGACGGACTCGAGTCTGCGCAGAAAGTGGAGATCCAGATCCATTCGATCGCGGTGCCCGAAGCGGTGGGCCCGAGCGGGCTCGGCGATGCCTACAGTGAATGCGACGTCTCGGTCGATGAAAATGCGGCCGGCCAGATTCGCGGTGTGTTGGTCGGCTCCGAGATTCGCATCCGACGAGCGCGCAGGGACCTGCTCGGCGAGCGGCGTGACGCCTCCGCCGAAGAATGGGTGGGCGCACTGATGCACGAGATCGCGCACGCATTGGGATTCGTGGGCCACGCGGCAGTGGGCGATTCGATTCTCGTTCGCGAACAGAGCCGTCTTCGAGCCGCCGGGCGGCGTGCGCTGGGCGGTCGGCCGTGGCTTGATGAAACGCTCGAAGCTCTCTACCAGATCCCCACCGGACAGCGCCTGGGGGAGCGACGGATCAAGGCCGAATCCGCTTCGACGATCCAGATGCTCGCGAGAATGCGTGAGACCCTTTCCATGCAGGGACCACAGTCGTTCGTCGTGCGGTCCAGCGTGGGCGACCTCGAAGCCAGAATTCAGTGGCGCTTCGAAGACGGCAGCCGAATCGGCATACGGCTTCCCCATTGGCGCGACGAGCTTCGGGGCGGAGGCGAAATTTCGCTGGTCGCGGATGCACAAATGCTGCAGCGAATGGTCCGACGCACGAGTGATTCCCGATCACTCGTCGACTGAGGGCTCGATGGATCGGGCTTGTTCGATCAAGGCGCTGGCCTGATCGGTTTCGCCCTGTGCTCGAAGAACGACGCCTAATCGAAACAGGATGATGGCATCTCCGGGCGCCTGCGATCGCGCCATCTCGAGGTGCTCGCGTGCGCGCTCCGTGTTCGGGGTTGGCTGCTTGTAGAGAGCCCATCCCAACAAGGACTGATAGGCGGCTTCTTCGGGCCAGAACTCGACCGCTGGCTCGAGATATTCGAGCGCGCCATGAAAATTTCCCATCCGAACGAGAATCTCGCCTTTGCGATAGGAAGTCTCGGCCTGGGCGAGTCGAGCGGTGTCGATCTCCGGCTCATCGCTTCCGCCGGCGTCGTAGGCTTTGCGCTTGTCGGCATCCGAGAGAGTTTCGAAGGCTTCGGCGATTCGGGCGAAGACACGAGCCGCCGTGTCGCGAAGATCGTTCAGTTCCAGACGGGCGAGCGTATCGGGATGAAACTTCTTCGCAGCCCTGAAATAGGCTTTCTTGATCTCATTCGTGGTTGCTTCGGAGGTGAGGCCGAGCGCGTCGTAGTGATCCAGGTCGGACAATCCATCGAGCAGGTCGGCGATCTCCAACCGCAATGCTTCGGCCTTGGGATTGCCCGACTTTTCGGCACTCGATCTCGCCGCGCCAGCATCGCTCCCGTTGCGGGTTCTGCCGGCTCCCGCCGAGCCGCTCACCTCGACTTCAATTTCGATGACGGAATCGAGCGCCGGCCGAATTTCGCGCCTCTCGCCGATTCGTAGGACCCCGGCGTGGAGAAGTGTCCAGAGTGTTGCCGCCGCGATCGGGTCGCCGGCGGCCTGTCCCAGGACCTGCCCGAGCGACAGAGTTCCATCGAGTCGTTCGATCGCGAGTCGGGCCGTCTCGTGAGTCTCGGCAAGCTTGGTCGCGACCCGCCGAAAGCGCGGCGAAATGTCGCCACAACTCTCCATCTGCGGCATCAGCGCCTGAAAGAGTCGCTCCGATCCCCAGCGCATCGGCAACTGGTCTTGAAGGAGCTTGAGAACATCGTGGGGCTTGCCCTTGGACTCGATGGCATCAGCGGCTGGCACCCAGCAATACTCGCCCGTCTGCCATTCGAGGGTCTCGGCAAGCTGCAGGCGAGTCGCCTGGCGAAGCGCCTTGTAGAGCTCCTTCGCATCGAGCAGTCGCAACGCGAGAACCGCCGACGCCTGCGGACGTTCTCGACTGCGCGCCATCGATTCGACCTTGATCCGGTCCGCAGTGTTGATCAATCCCGCCGATTCGAGCATCAGCGCGAACCCGTCCTGGTCGGAATCCGACTCGACTGCGATCGGGGATCCGTCCTGGATGTCGATGCAGCGCTGGGTCTTGCCACGCGAGATTCGAAGAGTGCCCGAACGCCGATCTCGCCAGGCTTCCGCGAGCAGCTGGGCAACCGGAACCCGGTCGAGCGTGCCTTCTTCCGGGGAGGCGATCGCTGGGGAATCCGCCATCACCAGAGGCCTTTCAGCGTCTCGGGGTCCAGACCCGCGAACGCGTCGCTGTTTCGACTAGAGCTGGTGCCGCTGGGCATCGGAGATCTGGAAGGCGCTTGCGATCGCTTCGGAGAGATCCTTTCGGAGGACCAGATGAGAGACCTCCAAACTGGCGATCGCAGCTTCGGATTCCGGTGAAACGCCGGTGATCAGACTCTGCGCATTCCAGGATTCGATCGTCTCGAGAATCTGTTCGAGTGCAGCCGCGCCGAAGCCTTCATCGAGCGGGCGATCGCGCAGGTCGATGACGACGGCTCGGATCTCCGAGATGCCGGGGTCGCGCCCGAGCATGTCGATCGTTCCGAGCGCTTCATCGAGGGTCGTAAAGGGCAGGACCATGACGGGGCCCCAGATATGTACGGCAGCCTGGGAGCGATCGAAGCCGCCCTCGTTCGTGTCGGCGCCGATCGGTGGATTGAGATCGCGTTCGATCGCCGGACTGGCCGCGACCTTGCGAAAGGCCTCGAAGGGAACCTGGGAGAGAATTGTCTGCACATCGGGTGCGTCGATTTCTTGCCATGCGGAGGTTTCACGCGCCTCGAACCGGCAGACCTCTCCGCCGTTCGCGGCGCATTCGACCTCTCGAACGATGATCGATCGATCGAGCGATCCGCAGAGCCATCCCGTCGTAT